>JBKJZU010000024.1:0-12091 GCA_046715015.1 Micropepsaceae bacterium | reverse complement strand
GGCCAGGCTGCAGCCGCCACCAGCCCATGCTGCGTTTTTTGCCCTCAGATTCGATGCCAAGGGCCGAGAAGATGATGTCCTGCGTGCGGTTGCAGAATGTGAGGCCAGCACCCGCTTGGTTCTTGGCCGCCTCGGCGAGCAATTTGTTGTAGAGGCCGGACGCGTCGCTTAGCGCGACGGCGAGTGCCGTGCGCACTTGGCCCAGAGCTTCCGCGAACTTCGGTCCGGGAACGCCGTCGATTGTACCCTCGAAACGGCCGAGGTCGGCGAGCAGGCGTTGAAGCCCCGCGACGCGCGCTTGGTCGAGCGATTTGTAGCCTGGGGTTTCGGTGAGCGTGGTCGTCCACGCGGTCTTGCCTTCGGTATCGACGCGGGCAAAGCCTTGCGCCTCGTAGCCGGGCCCGCATTGGTCGCTGCCGTCGCTTGTCGCTTGGAAGGTGCCCTTGCCGGTGCATAGCGTCTGCGAGCCGCCCCAGGTCCGGATGGAGCCCGAATGGGCGAAGGACGAGCGGGCAAACGTGTAAAACGTCGGTTGCTTCAGCTCGCCCTTGATCACGACGCGGCATTCGCCGGCGGGCACGATCCACCAGCCGCGCGTCGACAGTAGGCCGCCATTGCGGATGCCGACCGCGATCGACAAGGCGTAGGACGTGCGGTTGCAGAACGAGTAGTCGCTCTTGGCGTTTCGGGCCGGACGCTCCGGCTGCAGGTTGCCGACGCCGGGGATCGGCTTGGCCGTCGCGGTGTCGGCCGGCGCGGCGCCGGGAGCCGACACGATGCGAGGCTTCGCAGGCGTGGCCGGTTTCGGCGTCTGCTGCCTGAGTTCGCTGCCCGGCGTCATTGGCATGACGACCGGGCGGGGCGGTGCGGCTGGCGCGGTAGCCGGCGGTGGCGCCTCTTCAGCAGGCGCCGGTTGCGCGTGCGCGCCGCCGCTTGCAAGCGCCAACGCGAAACCCATCGATAGCGCAAGTGGGCGCAACAAACCGATCACTGCAAGTCCTTGAAAAGGCGAGCCTTAGCCGCGCACGATCATGGTGCCTGCGCCGTGCTCTGTAAACAGTTCGATGAGCAGGACATGTTGGACACGACCGTCCAGAATGACCGCCGCGCGCACCCCGAGTTCAGCCGCGTCGATGCAGGTTTCAACCTTGGGGATCATGCCGCCTGAGATTGTGCCGTCCTTGATCAACGCGCGCGCCTCGGTTGTGGTGAGGCGTGCGATCAAATTACCGTTGCGGTCCATGACCCCTGGGACATCGGTCAGGAGCAGCATACGGTCGGCCTTGAGTGCGCCTGCGACGGCGCCAGCGACCGTGTCTGCGTTGATGTTGTAGGTCTCGCCCGCTCTTCCCACGCCGATGGGCGCGATTACCGCCACCATGTCGGAGCGAACGATCGTCTGCAGGACCTCGGTGTTGATCTCTTCCGGTTCGCCGACGAACCCAAGGTCGATGGTCTCGTCCTTGCCGGTGTCGGGGTTGCGGCGTGTCTTCACCAGCTTCTTGGCGATGATGAGTTGGCCGTCTTTGCCCGAGACGCCGACGGCCTTGCCGCCCGCATTGTTGATGGCCGAGACGATCTGCTTGTTGATCGTGCCGGTCAGGACCATTTCGACGACTTCGATCGCCGCCTGATCGGTCACGCGTAGGCCGTCGATGAAGTTCGACTTGATCTCAAGACGCTTCAGCATTGCGCCGATCTGCGGGCCGCCGCCATGCACGACGACGGGCTCGATGCCGGTTTGGCGCATCAGCACGATGTCTTGCGCGAAGTGGTTGGCGACGCCTTCTTCGCCCATCGCGTTGCCGCCGTATTTCACGACCACTGTCTTTTGGTCATAGCGCAGGATGTAGGGCAGCGCCTCGGTCAGCACGCGCGCCGTCGCACGCCACTTCGCCAATTGACGGAGGTTTTGGACGCGCTCGTCTTTGCCTTGGAAGGTCGGATCGTCGGTAGAAGAACTCATGCGCGCGCCTGACGTCGTAGCTAACGGCGCGCCTTATAGACTGTTTCGGCAAGATTCGCGAGATGGACGCGCAACTCGGGTAAGCCCGCTTTGGTTTCCGCCGACGTGGCAATGACGTCAGGGTGCGCGGCGGTGTGCCGGCCCGCCGCGGCCGCAGCTGCGTTAACCGCTTCGGCAAGTTCGCCGGTGTTCAGCTTGTCGGTTTTCGTCAGGACAACAAGGAACGACGCCGCGGCTTCGTCGAGGATCTCCATCATCGTGCGGTCGTTCTCGTTTGCTCCGTGGCGTGCGTCGATCAGCAAGCAAACGCGCCGCAGCTGTGGGCGGCCGCGCAGGTAGGCTTCGATCAAGCGGCGCCAATCGGCCGACATCGCTTTGGAGACACGGGCGAAGCCATAGCCGGGCAGGTCGGCGAGCATCAGGCGTCCGCCTAGGTCGAACAGGTTTATCTCGCGCGTGCGGCCCGGCGTGTTCGAGACGCGGGCGAGCGTCTTGCGGTTCGTGAGAGCGTTCAAGAGGCTGGACTTGCCGACGTTCGAGCGACCGGCGAAGGCGATCTCCGGCAGCTTCGTCGGCGGCAGATCCTCAAACGCACGGACCGGCCGCACGAACTTGCACTCTTGCGTGAACAGCAGCTGGCCGTGTCTGAGGGCGCCTCTGCCCGGCGGCGTCATTCGCCGGGTGCGCTGCGTTTGTCGGGTTTGTTCATGGCCTTCGTCAGCCACGGTGGCAACTTGAAGCTGACGTCGACCGGCACGTTGAGCCTGCGCATGATCAGGTATTGCTGCATGATCGAGAGCACGTTGTTCACGGTCCAGTAGATGACGAGTCCGGCCGGGAACTGCGCCATCAGATAGGTGAACATCGGCGGCATGATCGTCATCATCTGCTGCTGAATGGGATCGGTCGCAGGCGGGCTCAGCTTCATCTGGAACCACATCGTCAGGCCCATGAGCACCGGCCAGACGCCCACCTGTAGCCACGACGGTAGAACGAATGGAAGCAACCCGAACAGGTTGAAGAGCGAGGTCGGATCCGCCGCCGCGAGGTCTTGAATCCATCCGAAGAACGGCGCGTGGCGCATTTCGATCGTGACGAACAGGACTTTGTAGAGCGCGAAGAAGACTGGGATCTGAATCAGGATCGGCAGGCAACCCATCATCGGATTGATGTGCTCGCGCTGGAACAGCGCCAGTTGTTCTTGCTGCAGTTTGAGCCGGTCGTCCTTGTATTTTTCTTGCAGCTCTTTGATCTGCGGCTGGACCTTCTTCATCTTGGTCATCGACTCGTAAGAGCGATTGGCCAGCGGGAAGAAGATGATCTTGACCACGATCGTGAGCAGGATGATCGCGACGCCGAAGTTGCCGGTCAGCTTATTAAACCAGTCGAGGCCTAGGAAAATCCAGTAGGTGAGAAACGAAAACCAACCCCAATCGATCGTCATGTCGAAACGGTCGATGCCCAGCTGCTCCTGATAGGTTTCGATCAACGAAACAACTTTGGCGCCCGCAAACAGATGGTGTGTGACCGATGTCGAGCTTCCCGCCGCCACGTTGCGCGCACCGAGCAGGTAGTCGGCGCGGAATAGTTCCGTTTGACCTTGCTTCGTGCGCGAGAAGCGGCCGGTGAACTGCTCCTTCTGCGGGGGAATGATCGTTGCGATCCAGTACTTGTCGGTGATGCCGAGCCAGCCACCGGTGCTGTCGAGCTTCATCTCACCTTTTTCGTATTCGCGGACCTCCGAATAGGTCGTCTTGTTCTGCAGGATACTTTGCAGGACGCCGAGCAAACCCTCGTGGATCAGCCAGTTCGCTTCGTGCTTCGGTTCGCCGTCGCGCGCGACCATCGCGTAGGGATAGAGCGTGACCGGGCTTGCCGAGGCGTTCTCGACCTTGTCGGTGATCGTGAACATGTAATTCGCGTCGAGCGCGATCGTGCGCGTGAATTTCAAACCCTGGCCGTTGTCCCACGTCAGGATGACAGGTGTGGTTGAGGTCAGCTTGTTGCCCGACGCCGACCAGACCGTGTTCGCGTCCGGAACGGCGGTCGCGGAACCCGGCGCTTGCGACCAACCGGCTTCGGCGAATGTCGCGCCTGCCGTGCCGCTGGGCGATAGGAAGACGATTTCCGGGCTATTCGGGTCGATCGTTTCGCGATAGTCGCGCAGGCGCAGGTCGTCGATGACCGCGCCCGTCAGCTTGATCGAGCCGTCGATCTTGCCGTTGTCGAACGGCAAACGAGCACCGCTTGCGGCCAATACGGCCTCACGCGGTTGCGGCGTGCCGGCCGCGATCGTTGAGGCGCCGGGAACGGTGGGCACGCCGGGAAGGGCGGGCGCGGCAGTGGTCGCGGGTGCCGCCTGTTGTTGTTCTTCGATCTTCGCTTGCTTGGCGGCTTCGCGCTGCGGGGCAAGGAAGAAATACTCCCACCCGATCATGACGAATACGCACAGCAACATCGCGACGATCAGGTTGGCGGTATCGGGTGGTTGTTTGTTCATCTGTTCGTCTTGGCGTGATGATGATGCGTGCAGTCGGGGACGGGATCGAAGCCTTCGCTGCCGCCAAGCCACTTGATCGGGTGACAACGGGCGAGGCGGCGCAGCGTGAGCCACGCGCCTTTCAACGCTCCATGCTTTTCGATCGCTTCAAGTGCGTAGGCGGAGCAGGTCGGTTGATAGCGGCAAACGGGGCCGATCAGCGGCGAGAGTGCATAGCGGTAGACACGGATCGGCGCTTGCGCCAATCGCTTAGCCGCGTGCGTGAGCGCGCTTGAAACGGTCATCGCTCCTCCGCTTTTGGGGGGCGGCCCCCATGCACTTTGCGGAGAGCCTGCTTCAGGTCTTCGATCAAGGCGACGAACGGCCGTTCCGCCGTCGCTTCGCGACCGACGAGAACATAGTCATGCCCTTGCGTTCCTAAAAGAGGCAGTACGGCACGCGCCGCCTCACGCAACCGCCGCTTCACGCGGTTTCGGACCACGGCGGAGCCCAATTTCTTCGTCGCGGTGAAGCCAACCCGTAGCGTCTCGACGGGCTCAGGCGACGGTGCCATCTGCAGGACGAGTCCCGGAGCTGCCCAACGGCGGCCGCGGGACAGACGCAAGAAATCGGCGCGTTTCAGCAGACGCGTCACTTTGACCTTAGGATTTGGCGTGCCGGGAGCGGACACGCGTCGCTGCGGAACTAAGCCGACAGGCGCTTGCGGCCGTGGGCGCGGCGGCGGGCCAGCACCTTCTTGCCGTTCAGGGTTGCTGCGCGCGAACGGAAACCGTGGCGGCGCTTGCGGACGATCTTGGACGGCTGATAGGTGCGCTTGCTCACGGGAATCCTCGGAATACGGCGGCTTGTCGAGGGCGCGCATATAAGGAATTCGGCACCCTAAGTCAAATCGTGAAGAGTTACCAAGGGCTTGGCAGCGTTCACGGCGCACCCGCGAAGCTGTTATGTCGCGGTGTGAGGGTCTGGGTGGCATAAGCGCCCAGGGTTGGTCTCGAAACCGAGGATGCGTTCGCCTATGACCCTTACGCGCCTTCATGCGTTTGCCGTGCTTGGCTTTCTGTTCTTCTTGACGCCCGCGAATGCCGCCGACCTCGACCAATATTTCTCAGTGAACAATCCGAATGCCACAATGACTGTCGATCACAGCGCATGGGAGCGCATCCTTTCCGCCTATGTCGTGGTCTCGCCCGACCGCATCAATCGCTTTGCCTATGGGCGCGTGATGGGTGCGGACAAGAGGGTGTTGAAGGCATATTTGACGGCGCTGCAGGGCGTGAAGGTGACGGCGCTGAAGGCGGACGAGCAGCGTGCGTACTGGATCAATTTTTACAATGCGCTGACCATCGACGTCGTGCTCGACCACTATCCGGTCAAGACGATCAAAGACATTTCGCTGGGCGGGTTCTTTTCTTCCGGTCCTTGGAAGAAGGCGCTGGTGACGGTCGAAGGCAAAGCGCTGTCGCTCGACAACATCGAGCATGACATCCTGCGCAAGGTGTGGCGCGATCCGCGCGTGCATTATGCGGTCAACTGCGCGTCGATGAGCTGTCCCAATTTGATGGCCAAGGCGTTCACCGCGGCCAATCTCGACAAGATGCTGATCAAAGGCGCGCAGGACTACGTCAATCATCCGCGTGGAGTTCTGGTTCGCGGCGGCAGAGTGACGCTGTCGCAGATTTACTCCTGGTATCGCGCGGACTTCGGTGCCAACGACGGCGAGGTGTTGTCGCATATCGCGGCGTTTGCCGAGCCCGCGCTCAAGAAGCAGTTGGCGGAAGCTCGTACGATCGGCGGCTACGACTATGACTGGTCGCTGAACGAGGCTAAGTGAGGATCATGGAAACGCCAGTATCGCCGAAAGCTACCTTCTCGATCGGACGCCTGATCCCGCTGCTAATGCTTGTCGCGGTGCTGGTTGCGTTCTTTGCGCTTGGTCTCAACAAATACCTGACGCTCGATCTTCTAAAGGAGAACCGCGAGTTCCTGAAGACTTGGGTGTACGCGCACAAGACCGAGGCGGTACTGCTGTTCATCGTGGCCTACATCATGGTTGCCGCGTTTTCGCTGCCGATCGCTGCGCTGTTGAGCGTCGCTGGCGGCTATCTGTTCGGAAGCGTGTTTGGCGCAGTTTGGATTGTGATCGGTGCCACCATCGGCGCTACGATTTTGTTCTTGGTGGCGAAAACCGCGCTCGGCGATCCGCTGCGCGAACGCTACGCGGCACAGCTCAAAGGGATGGAGGAAGGGTTTAAAGCGAACGCCTTCAGCTACATGATGCTGCTCCGGCTCGTGCCGCTGTTTCCGTTTTGGCTTGTCAATCTAGCCGCGGCTTTCTTTGGGGTCTCGGTTGTGACGTTTGTCGTCACCACGTTTGCCGGCATCATTCCGGGCGCCTTCGTGTTCGCAAGCATCGGGAATGCCGCGAACACAGCGTTCGAAGCGGGCGAGGAACTCGATCTCAGTCTCGGCACATTGCTGTCGCGGCCGGACTTTTACATCCCGATCATCGGTCTTGCGGTGCTGTCGCTTATTCCGATCGTCTATCGCGCGTTCTTTGCGAAGAAGCAGGCGTGACGGCGATGGCGCCCATCAAAGCCGATATTTGCGTCATCGGTGCGGGCTCAGGCGGACTTTCCGTCGCTGCCGGTGCCACGCAGCTCGGGCGCAAGGTCGTGCTGATCGAGCGCCACAAGATGGGCGGCGATTGCCTGAACTACGGTTGCGTGCCGTCGAAGTCGCTGATTGCGGCGGCGAGCCACGCGCAGACGATCCGTCGGGCGCCGGCATTCGGCGTCGATGCGGGCGAGGCGAAGGTCGACTACGCGCGCGTGATGAAACACGTGCACAGTGTGATCGCTGCGATCGAGCCTAACGACTCCGTCGAGCGGTTCGAGAAGCTCGGCGTCAAAGTGATCAAGGCGGCGGCGAAGTTCGTGTCGGCGGGCGAGGTCGAGGCGGGCGAGCATCGCGTCACGGCGAAGTACTTCGTGATCGCGACAGGATCGTCGCCCGCGAAGCCACCGATCCCGGGGCTCGTCGAGACGCCGCACTTCACGAACGAGACCATGTTCGAAAACACGGTGCTGCCGGAGCATTTGATCATCATCGGCGGTGGCGCGATCGGGCTTGAGCTCGCGCAGGCGCACCGGCGTCTCGGTTCGCGGGTCACTGTGCTCGAAGCGATGCGGATCATGCCGAAGGACGATCCGGAAGCGGTCGCCATCGTGCGCCAAGCACTGGAGGATGAAGGCGTCGTCATTCGCGAGGGGGCGGCGGTCACTGCCGTGTCAAAGATGGACGGCGGGGTTGCCGTCACGATCTCGCGCAGCGGACAGAGCGAGGCGATTGCGGGTACACACCTGTTGCTCGCAGCCGGCCGGTCGCCGAACGTTGACGGGCTCAATCTCGAAGCGGCGGGCGTCAAATATTCGCGCAAGGGGATCGAGGTGGACGGCGCATTGCGCACGTCGAACGCCCGCATTTCGGCGATCGGCGACGTCGCGGGCGGGCTGCAGTTCACGCATGTGGCCGGGTATCACGCGGGACTGATCATCAGGCGCTTGCTGTTCAAGGTGCCAGTCAAGACCGACACGTCGGCGATACCTTGGTGCACCTACACCGACCCCGAACTCGCACATGTCGGCCTTACCGAAGCGCAAGCGAATGAGACGGGCTTTGCATACAACGTCGCGCGCTGGCCGCTCCACGAGAATGATCGCGCGCAAGCGGAGCTTGAGACGCGCGGACTTGCAAAGATCGTCATCTCGCGCGGGCGCTGCGTCGGTGCAACGATCGTGGCCCCGCATGCGGGCGATTTGATTCTGCCGTGGGTGATGGCGATCGGGCAGAAGACGAAAATCTCGACGATGGCGGGCCTGGTCGCGCCCTATCCCACGTTTAGCGAGATTTCGAAGCGGGCTGCCAGTTCCTACTTCACGCCGACGCTGTTCTCGGCACGCACCAAAGCGGTGGTTAAAGTCTTGTCATGGTTGCCTTAAGAATGGAGGCAAGCGGTTAACCGCTGAACTTCCGACTTTTGGCTTGCGCGGGTTGTGCTATCCCTCAATCCGGGCATGGTCGGCACTCTCACGCGCGTTCGAGATTTTTTGCACCGGCATTTGGCGGCGAGCCTGTCGGGGCGTTTGCTATTTTTCACGACGCTGTTCGTGCTGCTCGCCGAGTTGCTCATCTATTTTCCTTCCGCCGCGCGGCAGTATCACGACTTGCTGGCGGCACGGCTTGCGTCGGCGCAGATCGCGGTGCTGGCCCTCGACGAGGTTCGCGACACCGATCTTTCCCCCGAACTGCGGCGCGAGATTCTGGCGAACGCCGGCGTGCGGCTCGTCGGCCTGAAGCGGAACAACACGCGGCGGCTCTACCTCGCCGAATCCATTCCGCCGGCGAAGGACGTCGAGGTCGATTTGCGCAGCGCCGGGATGGTGGAACTGATCTGGACGAGCCTCGATTGCATGTTGTTCGGCAACGACCGGGTGTTGCGCGTCCTGAGCGTGCCGCGGCTGGGGGCCGGCGATTTGATCGAAGCGTTGATCGACGAGGCGCCGGTTCGCGCCGAGATGTTGTCGTTTTCGACGCGCATTTTGGGGCTCTCGCTGTTGATCGCGGCGGTGACGTCGCTTCTGGTGTTTGCCGCTCTCTACTTCTTGTTCGTGCGGCCGATGCAGCGTTTGACCCAGTCGATGGTTCGGTTCCAGGACAAGCCGGATGACGCGCAGCGCATCATCGTGCCCTCGCTTCGCGCGGACGAGATCGGGCAGTCGGAGCGCGTGCTGGCGGCGATGCAAACCGAATTGCGCCAAGCACTGCAGCAGCGCGAGCATTTGGCGGCGCTCGGGACGGCGGTCGCGAAGATCCAGCATGACCTCAGAAACATCTTGGCGAGCGCCCAGTTGGCGTCGGATCGGCTTGCGACCAGCAAGGATCCGACCGTGCAGGCATTGGCGCCGCGTTTGGTGTCGTCGATCGACCGGGCGATCGCGCTCGCCACGAACACTTTGAAGTATGGCCGCGCTGAGGAGGCGCCGCCGCGTCGTCGCCGTCAAAAGCTGCTCGCACTCGCGGACGAGGCGATGCACGCGGCATTGGCCGCGGGCGACGGGCGAACGGGATGGAACAACGCGTTCGACCCTGAGCTCGAGGTCGACGCGGACAACGAACAACTGTTGCGTATCTTGATCAATATCGGACGCAATGCGGCACAAGCTTTGGAGGGACGCGAAGGCGCTGCCATCACGCTCTCTGCGCACCGACAGAACAATGTTGTGACGATCGATCTAAGCGACAACGGCACCGGTATTCCTGAGGAGGCGCGCAAACGCATGTTCGAACCGTTTGCGGGCAAGGGCCGCGTGGGCGGTACCGGCCTTGGGCTTGCGATCGCGCGCGAGCTTGCGCGCGGGCACGGCGGCGAAGTGGCGCTGTTCAGCACCGGACCTTCGGGCACGACGTTTCGCACGACGATTCCCGATGTGTCCGCGCTCGGAGACGGGCCACCATGAGTTCGGACGTCTTGCTGGCCGATATCGGCGGAACGAACGTGCGCTTCGCGGTGTTGCGTGGCGACGGGCGGATCGAAGCGCGCGAGGCTTGGTTGACCGCGCTCTATCCCGACTTCGGATCGGCGGTGCGCGCCTATGCGGGAGTTGCGGGTTTGCAGCTGCCTTTGCGCGGCGCGGCCGTATGTGCGGCCGGGCCGTTGGTTGGCGACGCGATCGCGCTCACGAATTGTGCGTGGACGATTTCGCGGACAGAGATTGCGGCGGCAACCGGCGGTTTCGCGCATCTCGTGAACGACTTTGCGGCGGTGGCGCAAGCGTTGCCGGTGCTGACCTCGAAAGACATCGTGCAAGTCGGCGGCGGATCGCCAGTCGTCGGGGCGCCGAAGGTAGCGTTGGGACCGGGGACCGGGCTTGGCGTCGCGAGTGCGGTGTTCGACGGCGCGCTCTGGGTCGCGGTGCCGGGCGAGGGCGGACATGTCGACCTGGCGCCGACGAACGATCGCGAACTTGCGATCGTCTTTCAGTTGATGCGCGAACGCGGCCATGTGGCGGCTGAAGACGCCGTGTCGGGGCCCGGGCTTGAGGCGCTTTATCTCGCTATCGCGGCGCTCGACGGCGTGAGCTTGAACGCGAAGCCGATCGCCGCCGATATTGCAAAGGCAGCGCGCGCCAAGACGGATCCGGTTGCGGTCGAGGCGGTCGCGCTGTTCACCGGTTGGCTCGGCAGCGTCGCCGGCGACCTCGCGCTGACACTCGGCGCGCAAGGCGGCGTCTACATCGCGGGCGGTATCGTCGCGCAGTGGGGCGATCTGTTCGACGCGAAACTGTTCCGCCGCCGGTTCGAGGCGAAAGGGCGGATCAAGTATTTTCTGGAGCCGATCCCCTGTTACCTCGTGACGGAGAAGGATCTCGCGTTTCGTGGGCTTGCGGCGATGGTGCGCTAACAGTCGCTATGGCGAAGAGCGCAGGACTTTTCGTGCACTTCGGCGTTCCCACAGCACTTGGGCAAACGCGGAAGCCACAATCACGAGAACAGCGAAACTGAGGAATGGCGCGATTGCGATGATCGCCACCAATGGTGCTTGTGTGGCCATCAAAAACGTCGCGCCTATTAGGCCCAACCACTCAATAGACGTTGCCGCAGTCTCAGCCGCAACGGATGTAGACAGGATACGCTCGGCCCAAGCCTGATCGTCGGAGGGTGCCGGAGTTCGCTGGCGACCACCCGACGCAATCGCGTAGGCTCCGCCGATCACCACGCATACTGCTGCAAGTGTGATCGCTACGGTCGCGTCCCAGTAGACACCGATGGCCGCGAACAAGAGCATCGCGACATTAGGCAAAGTCCGTATCCACCAAATGGGTTGTCCCTCGCGCGTCATGTGTCAAATCCTATCCCAACGCTCAGTCCCCGCCAACGGTGCCTTCGCGTCTGGGGTCGGCGGCGGCGTCGAAGCCGTCTTTCGTGACGCGTATGCTGTTCAACCCTGAAACACTGATGCCGTAGTCCGTGACCTTGACGTCGTGACCGAGCGTGCGGAGCGCTTCGACGGTGGCGTCGGGCGTGCGGGTTTGCTCCAGTTCGGTCGGCGTGCCGCGCCCGGTCGCGTTCGGGAGCGCGACCGCGTCGGCCATCGACATGTTACAGTCGATGAGACCCATCACCGTTTTCGTGACGTACGGGATAATGCGCGCGCCGCCGGGCGAACCTAGGACGGCGAATACGCGGCCCTGTTTGTCGAAGACGATCGTCGGCGTCATCGACGACATCGGGCGTTTGCCGGCTTGCGGCGCGTTTGCCGTGCGGCGGCCGTCAGTCGCCGGCTCGAATGTGAAGTCGGTGAGTTGGTTGTTCAGGATGAAACCACCCGCCATCAGGCGGCTGCCGAACGGGCCTTCGACGGTTGTCGTCATCGCGAGCGCGTTGCCGCGATCGTCGATGATGCTGACATGCGCGGTGCCGGGGCGGGCGCGATCGGGGTTTGCGAGTTGGCGCAGGATCAAGTTCGAACCACCGGGACGGCCGGGCTTGAGCTTCGCGCGGTCGACGATTTTGTCGAGCGAGAGTAGCTGCGAGCGGCCTGCCAGATAGCGGGGACCGAGTAGGCC
>JBKJZU010000023.1:0-4289 GCA_046715015.1 Micropepsaceae bacterium | reverse complement strand
CCGTAGGCTTGAGCCACTATATAGGCGCCTGAAACTCCCTTCATTTTGAGGTGAATTTCCGGCCTGGCGGCTCGAACCCGCTGGCGCGTTTGAGAGAGGTTTTCCGAATGACGAAGCCATTGATGCCCAAGGCGACGGCCATGTGGCTCTTGAGCCAGACGACGCTGACGTTCGACCAGATCGGGGAATTCTGTGCGCTGCATGCGCTCGAGATCAAAGCGATGGCCGACGACATGCATCCAGAGAAGATCGTGCCGCTCGATCCCGTGATGATGGGGCAGCTGACGCGCGAAGAGATCGCAGCGGCGGAGAAAGATCCGCGCAAGCGGCTTGTGATGACGAAGTCGGCGTTCGAAATGCCGAGTGCGAAGCAGAAGGGACGCCCGCGCTATACGCCGGTGTCGCGCCGGCAGGACAAGCCGGATGCGATCCTTTGGCTCGTGCGCAATCACCCCGAAGTGACGGACGCGGAGATCGGCAAGCTGCTCGGCACGACGAAGTCGACGATCCAGCTGATCCGCAACCGCGAACACTGGAACATGCAGAACATCAAGCCGGTCGATCCGGTGACGCTGAGCCTGTGTTCGCAGCTCGAGCTCGACCTTGCGGTCGAGAAGGCCTCCGCGCGCAAAGCTCGGAACGCGCCGCCGGAAGCGAAGGGCGCAACATTGAAGCCCGCGAGCGATGCGGTCGAGGCCGAGCAACCGGCCGAGGAAGACGCGCCGCAGCTGAAATACGATCCGGCGTCGGTGTTCGCGTCCTTCCAGCGGACACGCGATAAGCCGTAACGGCTATTTCCCCGCCGCCGGTTCGGCTTGCAGCCGGACCGGCGCGGCCGGTTGGACGGCGGCGGGCTCAAAGACCGGGCGCTGGTCGCGCGCGACAGGCCCGCGCAGGAACACGCGGATCAGCACGAATGCCATGAAGCTCGTGTGGATCGCGGCGGTGTAGAAGAAAATCGCGCTCATGCCCCAGGCATTGATGACCACGGCCGCGAGCAGCGGACCGACGGCGGCGGCCACCCCATAGAGAAAGAGGTTCGAGTTTGCGACCTCCGTCATTTCCGATTTGTCGGCGTGGTCGTTCAGGTGCGCGTTCGTGAGCGAGCCGATCGGGAACGCGGTTGCGCCATAGAGGAACCCGCCGGCGAGCAACCAGGTGACGGCATCGATGCCGAACGGTGCGGGGTTAGCCAGCATCACGCCGGCGAACGCGGCAAACGCGGCTGCGATGCCGATGATGAGCCTGCGGTCGGTGAAGTCCGAAAGGCGGCCCAACGGAAACTGCGTGAGCGCGCCGCCGAAGATTATGACCGACATGAAGAGCGCGAGATTGTCGCCGTTCATGCCGCGCGCATCGGCATAGACGGGTGCGAGCGTCCAGAACGCGCCGCTCGCCAAACCGACCGCGACCGCACCGACGGCCCCGACCGGCGACAACCGATAGAGGCGCGCGAGGCGCAGCTTTGCCCGGCTATGCGATTGCGGCTCCGGCTGGCGCGTGATGCCAACGGGGACAAGGCAGAGCATCGACAGAATCGCGCAGATCGAGAACAGCTCGAACGACATCGGGTTGCCGAGCGTAAACAGATACTGCCCGGCGAGCAGCGCGAGGTTGTTGAGCGCCGCGTACGTCGTGAAGACGCGGCCGCGGATTTCGTTGCGTGCTTGCTGGTTCAGCCAGCCTTCGAGGATCACGAACATGCCGGCGGCGCAGAAGCCGATGCCCGCGCGCAGGAATGCCCAGACGTAGGGGTTCACGATCAGCGCGTGGATCAGGACGACTGCGGCGGTCAGCGCACCGAGGATCGCGAAGGCCCGGATGTGGCCGACGCGGTGGATGAGGCGGGGCCCGAGAAAGCAGCCGCTGACAAAGCCGGTGAAATAGGCGGCGCCGATTAAGCTGAGTGCCGTGTCCGTGAAGCCAGCCTCGTTTGCGCGCACGGGAACGAGCGTGCCTTGCAGCCCGTTCGCCAGAAGCATGATCATTGCCGTTGCGAGCAACGAGAGGATCTTGCGATAGTCGGCGGCGGTGACGCGGTGCATGCCACTTGCTTAGCGAGCGGCCCACCATCCCGCCAGCGGCATGAATGCGTCCGTTCGTCACCGATGTTGCGCGGTCCCTGCCCCCTTCGCTAACGTCCCGCACAATCCACCAACGGGGTCGAAATGCCGTCTGCGCGCAAGGGTAAGGCCGCCAAAGGGCCGGCGAAGAGCTTGGCCAAGAACAAGGCGAAGGCGGTCGCGAAAGCGAAGCCCACGCCCACGTCCAAACGTACCGCGAGCCCCTACACGCTCGATCTCGACAAGAACCCGGCGAACTACCAGTCGCTCTCGCCGCTGACGTTTTTGGAGCGCGCAGCGTTCACGTTTCCCAACCACATCGCCATTCTGCACGGTGAACAGAAGATCAGCTACGCCACGTTCTACGAGCGCTGTCGGCGGTTGGCGTCGGCGCTGACGAAGCGCGGGATCGGACTCGGCGATACGGTCGCAGTGATCGCGCCGAACATTCCGCCGATGTTGGATGCGCATTACGGCGTACTGATGGCGCAAGGCGTGTTGAACGCGATCAACTATCGGCTGGGCGCGCAAGAGATCGCCTTCATTCTCGATCACGGCGAAGCGAAGGTTTTGATCGTCGACAAGGAGTTCGGTGCGCTGGCGCGCGAGGCGCTGAAACTCTGTAAGGCCAAGCCCTATCTGATCGGGATCGACGACCCTGAATTCGAAGGCGGTGAACTGATCGGCGAGATCGAGTACGAGGCCTTTCTGAAGACGGGCGATCCGGCGTTCGTTTGGTCGCTACCCGCAGACGAGTGGCAGGCGATCACGCTGAACTACACCAGCGGCACGACGGGGAACCCAAAGGGCGTCGTGTTCCATTCGCGCGGGGCTTATCTGCTCGCGATGGGGAACGTGATCTCGGCCTCGATCCGGGCGCATCCGGTTTATCTCTGGTCGCTGCCGATGTTTCACTGCAACGGCTGGTGCTTCACGTGGACGATTTCGGTCGTGGCCGGCACGCATGTGTGCTTGCGCCGCGTGACGGCGGCGAACATGTTCGACGCGTGCGCGCGCTATGGCGTCACCCATATGTGCGGCGCGCCGATCGTGATGGGGATGCTGGTCAACGCGAGCGAGGCCGAGCGCCGGGCGCTCAAGGCCTGCGTCGAGTTCATGACGGCGGCGGCCCCTCCGCCGGCGGCGACGCTCGCGCGGATGGAGACGGCGGGTTTCCAGGTGCATCACGTCTACGGCCTCACCGAAACCTACGGTCCCGCGGTCGTGAATGCTTGGCATAGCGAGTGGGACGCATTGCCGATGGAGGAGCGGGCGAAGATCAAAGCGCGCCAAGGCGTGCGCTATCCGGTGTTGGAGGCGCTCAGCGTCAAAGACCCGGAGACGATGAAGGACGTTCCGCGCGACGGGGAGACGATGGGTGAGGTCTTCTTCCGCGGGAACGTGGTGATGAAGGGCTATTTCAAGAACCCGAAAGCGAGCAAAGCGGCGTTCGAGGGCGGCTGGTTCCATTCCGGCGACCTCGGCGTCTGGCACAAGGACGGCTACATCCAGCTGAAAGACCGGTCGAAGGACATCATCATCTCCGGCGGCGAAAACATTTCCTCGATCGAGGTCGAGGACGTGCTGATGAAGCACCCGGCGATCGGGCTTGCGGCCGTGGTCGGCAAGCAGGACGAGAAGTGGGGCGAGACGCCCATCGCGTTCGTCGAATTGAAATCGGGGGCGAGCGCCACGGCGGACGACATCATCGCCTTCGTGAAGAGCCAGATCGCCGGCTACAAGGTGCCGCGTACGATCGTCTTCTGCGATCTGCCGAAGACGTCGACCGGCAAGATCCAGAAGTTCAAGCTCCGGGAAAGAGCGGAAGCGGCGTAACCCTGCGGAGAGATGTCACTTCGGCGCCCAGGGATCCATGGCGCGCATTGCTTCGCGCATCTGTTCGTCGGTGAGTTTGTCGAATTGCGGGAGCATGGGCCGCGCGGAGTCGAGGCCCGCTATTGCTGCGCGGTGCTTTCCCATCCAGGCGACGAGCCCTTGCATGATTCGCTTGTTGGCGCGGCCGTGTGGTGACGACTTGTCGGCGATGTTCGCGTTCATGATCGAGCCGTAGCTCCAGCGCGGTTGTTCGGAGAATGCGATCTCCGACAGCTTGGCACGGAATTCCAGCTCTTCCGACTGAAGAGACGGGAAGGCTTGCTTGTCGAGAACGTGGCGGCCCTCATGCGCGAAGAAGTTCGCGTCGAGCCCGATACGCATGAAATCGAC
>JBKJZU010000022.1:0-12396 GCA_046715015.1 Micropepsaceae bacterium | reverse complement strand
TGCCCGTCGCGAACGTCTTCCACGCTGGCGACGGCAACCTGCACCCGCTGATCATGTACGACGTGATGAAGCCGGGCGATCTGGAACGCGCAGAGCAATTCGGCGCCGACATCTTGAAACTCTGCGTAGAAGTCGGCGGCGTCCTCACCGGCGAACACGGTGTCGGCGTCGAAAAGCGCGACCTGATGCCGTTGATGTTCGCGCCCACCGACCTCGCGGTGCAAGAACGCGTGAAATGCGCCTTCGACCCGCAAAGCCTGCTCAACCCCGGCAAAGTCTTCCCCTCGCTTTCCGCCTGCGTCGAAGGCGGCGCGATGCACGTGCATCACGGCCGCATGCCGTTCCCCAACTTGCCGCGATTGTGATGCGCGTCCTGAAACCCGAAACCGATCGCGACGTAGAGCAAGCGATCGCCGAAGCGTTCGCCGCGCGCACGCCGCTCTCGCTGGAAGGCAACGGCACGAAACGCACGCTCGGCCATACCGTCGCCGCCGACACCGTGTTGAAACTCTCGGGCCTCAGCGGCATCACGATGTATGAACCCGACGAGATGGTCTTTACCGCGCGCGCAGGCACGACCCTCGCCGAAGTCGAAGCGGCACTCGCAAAACACAATCAGATGCTGGCCTTCGAACCGACAGGCGCAGGCGCCACCATCGGCGGCGTCGTCGCAGCCGCCATCTGTGGCCCGCGGCGCTTCGCCGCCGGCGCCGTGCGCGATCACCTCTTGGGCTTTGCCGCCGTCAACGGCAAAGGCGAACCGTTCAAGGCAGGTGGCCGCGTCGTCAAGAACGTCACCGGCTACGACCTGCCGAAACTCGCGGCCGGTTCCTTCGGCACGCTGTTCGCGATGACCGAGCTGACGCTCCGCGCATTGCCGCGCACGACAACCTGCATCCTGGCGCTCGACAGCCTCGACCCCGGCGCCGCACTCCGCCTTCTCCGTGGTGTCGCGGCTTCGCCGTTCGACCCGACAGGCTTGAGCTACATCGCCGCGAAAGCGCTCGCGCTCATCCGCTTGGAGGGCCAAGCCGACGGCGTCGCCGCGCGCAAAAACGAACTTTGCGGCACCATTGCCCGCGGCGCGCGCGTGATCGACGCGGAGGAGGGCGCCCATCTCTTCCGCACAATCGGCGAAGTCGTCCCCCTGTTCGGGCCTTCAACGTCACTCTGGCGCATGTCGATCCCAACCACGGAAGCGGAAGCCGCCATCGCGCAACTCAAGCCGAAGAACTGGGTCGCCGATTGGGCAGGCGGCCTGTTGCTTCTCGAGTTCGGCCGCACGGACGCAAACGTTCACGCCGTCGCCAAAGCGTGCGGCGGTCATGCAACCGCGCTGCGCGTGAGCACGCCGATCGACAACATCTTCACGCCGCTCGAACCGGCAACGCTCGCGCTGACTCAGCGCCTCAAAGACGCGTTCGATCCCGCGCGCATCTTGAACCCTGGCCGCATGGCCAAAGACCTCTGATGCGCACGAACTTTTCCGCCACCCAACTTGCCGACCCGCATCTCGCCGCCGCCGAACAACAACTGCGCGCCTGCGTCCATTGCGGCATCTGCACAGCGACGTGCCCGACCTACACGCTGCTCGGCGACGAACTCGACGGCCCGCGCGGCCGCATTCAACTGATCCAGCACATGCTGGAAACGGACAGCACCCCCAGTGCCAAAGTCGTCGCCCACATCGACCGCTGCCTCTCGTGCCTCGCCTGCGTGAGCGCGTGCCCCTCCGGCGTGAACTACCCGCGCCTCATCGATGAAGGCCGCGCCCACATCGACCGCAAAGCGACGCGCCCGTTCGCACAGCGTTGGTTGCGCCGGATGCTCGGCACCGTACTGCCCGATCGCAGGAGACTTCGCCTCGCGCTCTCGCTCGCCCGCATCGGCGCGATCGCAGCACCGCTACTGCCGAAAGCACTCGCGGTCCCCGCGCAAACGGCGGCACGTCTGAATGTGCACGGTCCAACATCGCAAGCGCGACACCACAAACCGGAAGCGGCGATTGCCGGGCGCGTCGCCTTGCACCTCGGTTGCGTGCAAGAAGTCGTGGCGCCGCAAATCACTGCCGCCGCCATCCGCGTGCTCACGCGTCACGGCTTCGAAGTCGTGACCGTCGAAGGCACCGGCAGCTGCGGCTCGTTGAACCATCACCTCGGCCAAACCGCCGAAGCCGCGCGCCACGCCACCGCACTCGTCGCCGATATCGTGGCCGAAGACGCACGCGGCCGCTTCGACGCCATCGTCACCACCGCCTCAGGCTGCGCGACCACGATCCGCGACTACGGCTTCCATCTCTCAACCGACAAAGCCGCCGATGTCGCCGCCCGCACACGCGACATCGCCGACGTGTTGAAAGACATCCCGCTGCAAACCGGCGCCGCGCACAAAGGTATGCGTGTCGCCTACCATTCCGCGTGCTCGATGACGCACGGCTTGAGGCAACCCACCGTCGCGCCCCAACTGCTGCGCAAGCTCGGCTTCGAAATCGTCGAACCGCGCGACACCAACTGCTGCGGCTCGGCCGGCGCCTACAACGTCCTGGAGCCCGACATCGCGCGCGAATTGCAGTCCCGCAAAGCCGCAACGCTGATGGCGACGGAACCTGAGATCGTAGCCACCGGCAACATCGGCTGCTGGGCGCAGATCAAAGCCGCGGTCCCCGTACCTGTGGTGCACACCGTCGAACTCATCGACTGGGCGACCGGCGGCCCGTCGCCGTTCACGAATTAAAGAGGCGCTTGACGCAGTGGTAATCTTGCCCGGCAAAGCCGCTGGACTTGGGCCCTCGAAGTCGTAGCATGCAGCTCATGCGCCCCCTTTTCGCAGCCCTGGCGATCGCACTGCTCGCCCTCTCGCCCGCCCGCGCCGATCAAAACGACGCGCGGCTCGATCGTCTATTCGCGCAGCTCGCCGCCGTGCGCACGATGCCCGAAGCCGTCGCGATCGAAACGAAGATCACTGAGATCTGGACGCTGTCGAGCAGCGACACCGTCAACGTCCTCATGGCGCGCGCTGACGGTGCGATGGCCGCGCAAGACTACGCGACCGCCAAGAAACTGCTCGACGCCATCGCCGAGATGAAACCCGCCTACGCGCAAGTCTGGTTCCGCCGCGCGGAGCTGCTGGTCGCGATGGACAGCCAACAAGAAGCCGCCGCCGATTTGGAAAAAGCGCTCGACCTTGAGCCGCGCCACTTCCGTGCGCTGGCGATCATCGGCCAAATCGCCGAAGCCGCCGGCGACAGAAACGCAGCCCTTGCCGCCTACCGTCGCGCCGTCGTGTTGAACCCGATGCTCGAAGCCATCGCTCGCCGCGCCGGTCAATTGACCAACGACGCAGCGGAAAAGAAACCGCCGCCGACTTAGGCGCCCGGAACGCCCGCGACGCGCCGCCCGACAAACGCGACACGCAGCAAGTTCGTCGCACCCGGCGTGCCCAGCGGCACACCCGCCGTCACCACGATGCGCTGGCCGGCCGTGGCAAACCCTTCCCGGAACGCGATTTGGCACGCGCGGTCGACCATGTCTTCGTGGTCGTGCGCGTCCTCGGTGACGACGCAGTGCAAGCCCCACGCGATCGCAAGCCGCCGACCGGTGGCCTCGACCGGCGTCAGCGCGATGATCGGCACACCCGGACGCTCGCGTGAGGCGCGCAAGCCCGTCGAACCCGATCCCGTCCAACATACGATGGCGGCCGCCTTCAACGTCTGCGCGACTTGACGCGACGCGGCCGTGATCGCGTCCGGCGTCGTCGCCTCCGGATCAGAACGCTGCGCGTCGATCACCATCCGGTATTGTGCATCGCCCTCGATCGAGCGCGCGACACGGTCCATCATGCCGACCGCTTCAATCGGATACTTGCCCGACGCCGACTCCGCCGACAGCATCACCGCATCCGCGCCGTCGAACACGGCGGTCGCAACGTCGGATACTTCCGCACGCGTCGGGATGGGGCTTGAAATCATCGACTCCAGCATCTGCGTCGCAACGACGACAGGCTTGCCGGCAGCGCGCGCCGCCCGCGTAATCTGCTTCTGCTAGCCGGGCACATGTTCGACCGGCAACTCGACGCCAAGATCGCCGCGCGCCACCATCACCGCGTCGGAGAGTTCCAAAATCTCATGCAGCCGCTCAATCGCCGACGGCTTCTCGATCTTCGACAGCACGCCCGCGCGGCCGGCCACGATCTTGCGCGCCTCCGCCACGTCTTCCGGCCGCTGCACGAACGACAACGCGATCCAATCGACGCCGTGCTCCAGCGCACGGTCGAGGTCGGCGCGATCCTTCGGCGTCAATGCGGCGATGGGAAGAACCGTATCGGGCACGTTCACGCCCTTGCGGTCCGTCAACCGCCCGCCGACTTCGACGATCGCCGTCGCGCTGTCGGCTGCAACCTTTTGCAACCGCAGCCGGATGCGCCCATCGTCGATGAGCAGTTGCCCGCCGTCCTTGAGCGCGGCGAACACTTCCTTGTGCGGCAGATAAAGGCGGTGCGCATCGCCGGGCCGTGCATCCAAATCGATGCGAACTTCCGATCCGGTCTCGAGATCGACCCCACCGCCGGCCATGGCCCCGATACGCAGCTTCGGGCCCTGCAGGTCGGCCAGGATGCCGATCGGCCGCCCCAGCTCCGTCTCGACCTCGCGAATTTTCGTCACGAAGTCGGCAAGACCCGCGTGATCCGTGTGGCTCATGTTGATGCGAAAGACGTCGGCCCCCGCCTCGAACAAGCGCCGGATCGTCGTCGCATCGCGCGAGGCGGGCCCTAACGTGGCCAAGATTTTCACATTGCGGCGGCGGCGCATGCAGTTCTAATCCGAGAGATTTTGCACCCAAGTGTCTTGGTCGCCGGTGTCGATTTCGAAGAACGCGGCCTGGCTGTATCCGCGCTTTCGGCAATTCTCCCGGCCTTTGATCGTGAAGTTGTCGGTCCCGACGCAGAAGAAGCGATTGCCATCCCAGGCTCCATCGACCCCCAAATGCACGCCGCGCAGATAGTAGTAGCGCGCTTTCAGCGCCCCACGCAAAACGTCAGTGCAGGCTTGCGGTTCCACGCGCCACCAGCCCTCGCTGACCCAGCCTTTGCCGGCTGGCCGCGCAATCGCGATCAGGAACGGATGCGTGGTCTTGTTGCAGACGGTAAACGTCGCCCACGCGGGCGAAACCGCGCAGACGGAAGCAGCAAGTGCGATCAGCAAAGCGCGACGAATCATCCCAAAGCCAGCATCGTGGCCTGCGGCGCAGAGGTCAAACCGTGGGCGTGATCAGAATGGCGCGAAAATCGTTGACGTTCGTTCGTGTGGCCCCCGTCACGATCGCTTGGCCGAGAACCGCAAAGAAACGCCCCGAGTCGTTCTCAATTGCAATCGCACGCGGATCAAGCTGAAGCGCGCGCGCTTTCTCCAACGTATCGGGACCGATCCACGCGCCGGCCGCATCGTGGCTGCCGTCGATCCCGTCCGTATCGGCGGCGAGCGCCCAGATGTTCGAGGTTCCGCGTAACCCTTCCGCCAGCGCCAACAAATACTCGCGGTTCGGTCCGCCTTGCCCCCGGCCTTTTACGTTCAGCGTCAACTCGCCGCCCGACAACAGCACGAGCGGACGCCCATCCGCGTGCGTCTCGCGCGCGATCTCCGCATGCGCTTGCGCCACGCGGCGCGCATCGCCGGTGACGTTCACGCCGATGATCTTGGTCACAAGGCCCAGTCTGTGCGCTTCATCCGAAGCCGCCGCCAACGCATCCGCGCCGCGCGCCACAATCCGCGTGTCGGCTCGCGAGAGTCGTGAGTCGTTAGGCTTGATCGACTCGGCAAGTGCACCGTCAGGAACCGGCACGGCATACTTTGCCAGAATGGCGGCCGCCTCCGCACACGTCGTCGGATCGCCGACCGTCGGGCCCGACGCAATCACGGAAGGATCGTCGCCGGCGACATCCGATATCGCGAGCGCAAGCAACCGCGCCGGATAAGCCGCCGCCGCAAGCCGCCCGCCCTTGATCGAAGACAGATGCTTGCGCACGCAGTTGATCTCGTCGATCGACGCCGACGACAGCACAAGCGCGCGCGTGATCGCCTGCTTCTCGCTGAGCGTCAGCGGTGGCACCGGCGCACTCCACAAAGCCGATCCGCCGCCGGAGAGCAGCGCAAGCACGAAGTCGCTTTCGCGCAATCCCGACACCATGCGAAGCGCCCGCGCCGCCGCATCGCGGCCGGACGCATCGGGCAACGGATGTCCCGCCTCAACAACTTCGATCGATCGCGTCGGCACGCCATGACCGTAACGCGTGACGACCAGGCCTTCGACTGGCCCCCAAACTTCTTCGACGGCGGCAGCCATCGCAGCCGCAGCCTTCCCCGCACCGACGACAACGATGCGTCCGGCGGGTCGCGCGGGCAGAGCAGGGGGCACCACGCGCGCGGGATGGCACGCCGCCACCGCCGCATCGAACAGCCGGCGCAGAACGTCTGGCGCGTCGACGCTCAGCGCCGCGCCTCGCGCAGCACCATCACGCTAAGCAGGCCAAGAATTGCGGCAGCAGCCCAACTCGCGATGACTGGCACCGCAAAGCCGTTGATGATGACCTCGAACCCTAGAAGGGCGCGCACCGCCTGCATCACCGCGATGAACGCCAGCACCAGCCCGCCAATTGTCGTGAACGGTTTCATGACCCGATCCTCCATGGACCGATCATAGGCCCAACCGCAGCATTGCCGGAAGGCATGGCGCCCCTTTGTTTCTTTGCGCACTTGTGTGAGTTTCAGCGCGACTAGGGCAGGGGGACAAATTGTCCGGCGATAAACACGCCTTCGAGATCGTGAACGCGGTTGCCGACCCGCGCCTGATCTTCGTCTGCGACCACGCCTCGAACGCGCTGCCGCCGGAACACGGCACGCTGGGTCTCGCGCCGGATCTTTTCCGCCGCCACATCGCCTACGACATCGGTGCAGCCGACGTCACGCGCGCGATGGCGACGGCGTTCAACGCGCCGGCTGTGTTGGGCTGCTACTCGCGCTTGCTGATCGACCTTAATCGCGGCGCCGATGATCCAACGCTCGTGATGAAACTCTCGGACGGCGCAATCATCCCCGGCAACGCGAAAGCGGACTACGCGGAAGTCGCCACCCGCACGCGCCGCTTCTATCGTCCGTATCACGACGCGATCGAAGCCGAGATCGCGCGCGCTCGTGCGCAAGGGATCACGCCGGTCATCATCTCGATCCACTCCTTCACGCCCGAATGGCGCGGCAAGAACCGTCCGTGGCAAATCGGCGTGTTGTGGAGCCGCAAAGACGGCCGCCTCGCGCTGCGTTTGCTCGAAGAACTGCGCCGGGAAGGCGATCTCACAGTCGGCGACAACCAGCCTTACTCCGGCGAACTCGAAGGCGACTGCATGGAGCAGCACGCGCTTGCGCATGGATTTGCCCACGTGCTGATCGAGATCCGCCAAGATCTGATCGAAACCGCGGCCGGCGCCGCGTACTGGGCCCAGCGCCTGACGCCCATCTTGCGCGAAAGCCTCGCGCACCTAGATCCCTCTCAGACCCGAGGACCTGCCATGAACGACACCACCCGCACCGAAATCGAAGCCGCCGTCTTTCGACGCCTCGTCGCGCATCTGCAAAAGCGCACCGACGTGCAAAACATCGACCTGATGAACCTGGCGGGTTTCTGCCGGAACTGCCTCGGCGATTGGTTCAAGGATGCCGCTGCCGAGCGCGGGCTCGACATCGCGAAAGACGACGCGCGTGCCCGCGTCTACGGCATGCCGCAAACCGAATGGAAGGCGCGGTACCAAAAAGAAGCGAGCGCGGATCAGAATGCCGCCTTCGAAAAATCCCACAAAAACCACGGCTAAGTGAGATTTCCACAGCTTCGAATCCCACAGCTTTAGTGCGCCGCGCCAATTGATTCGCGACAGCCCGGCAAACTAGGGTTCGCGCCCTAAATCGACCGTTCCAAGTTGGGGTGCACGCATGGCCAAGACCAATTTCGCCAAGGATCAGCTGAAATCGTTGGTTGAGCGCGTGGAACGCCTCGAAGAAGAAAAGACCGCGCTGTCGGGCGATATCCGCGAAGTCTACGCGGAGGCGAAGGGCCACGGCTTCGACACCAAAATCGTCCGCCAAGTCGTGCGCCTGCGGAAAATGGACTCCGGTCAGCGCGAAGAACAAGACGCGCTACTGGACCTCTATATGTCCGCCCTCGGCATGGCGAGCTGACCAGGGTCCAACTTGCGCGCGCGGCGCGCCTCGTTGAGTCAGCCTCACACCAAGCCATAAAGGTCACAAAGTAGGCACGAAGTTTCTTTGTGTAACCTTCGGTTCCTTCGTGGCTTGGTGTGAGGCTGAATCAAATCCGCGCTAACGCGCGAAGAAAACGCCGCGCTTGATCCCCCGCGCAAAACACCACTACGCTCTCCCGCACGCAAAGGGAGAGACACCATGAAAGCCGTTCCGTTCGCCGCCATCGCCGCTGCAACCTTGATTGCGGGAGCGGCCTTCGCCGCCGATGATTGGTACCCTTCGAAATACGGCGCGAAGGACACGATCGGCGCCGCGAACAATCTCTCGCCCGCGGGCGCGCTTGCGGCCGCAAAGCTCGTAAAGCTCGGCAAAGTCTATGGGCTGGGCGTGATCACGGGACCGGGCACGCCCGCCTATCCGCCGCGCACATACAGTATCGTCGTCACGCAATCGAACGACGGCTCCGGCCAATCGCTGGGCTCGAACCAGGTGACCGGCAACGACGATATCTTGATGAGCTATGTCGGCATCGGCTCGCAGCTCGACGGCCTCGGCCATATCGGCATCGGCCACCGGTACTACAACGGCAACCAAGCCAAGGATTTCGTGGCGCCTACCGGCTTGAAAAAACTGGGCACCGAGAACGTACCGCCGATCGCGACGCGCGGTGTGCTGCTCGACATGGCGAAGCTCTTGAAAGTGAAAGTCGTGCCCGCGGGCCGCGCCTTCAACCGCGCCGACATCGAAGCGGCGGAAAAGGCCGCCGGCGTGACGATCGGCAAGGGCGACGTCGTGCTGTTCCACACCGGCTGGCAATCGCTCGCCGCAAAAGACCCGAAGAAGTTCATGGCCGGCGAACCGGGCTTGGGCAAAGAAGGCGCAGCGCTGCTCGCCGCCCGCGGCGTTGTCGCGGTCGGCGCCGACAGCTGGGGCGTTGAGGCGATGCCGTTCGAGGTGAAGACCGAGGCGTTCCCCGTGCACCAGATACTGCTCGCGAAAAACGGCGTCTACATCTTGGAGAGCATGGACACGTCGGCCCTTGCAGCCGACGGTGCGACAGAGTTCCTGTTCGTCCTCGGCCAGCCGCGCTTCCAAGGCGCGGTCCAAGCGGTGATCAACCCGATCGCGATTAGGTAGAGCTAACCGCCCAAGCCGAGCCATAACAGCGCAGGTACCAACACCGCGATCAACGCTTCACCCGCGATAAAGCCTGAGGCGAGCGGGATCATGTAGACACAGGCCGACCGCGGCGCGATCACCCACCAGATCGCGCCGATGACGGCGCCGATGAAAATCGTCGCGACGGCAGAGAACGGCAGCAGCAGCCCCAGGCCCAGTCCGGTCGGAGACGGCACAAGCTCGCGCCAGCGCGTGTTCTCGGCGAGCGCGAAGAGAATGCCGAGCACGATCGAAATCGCCATTGCCTCCAACGCGAACGGCGGCAAGGCGCTGACACCGGCGCTCAAGATTTCCGCAAACCCCGCTGCGCGCCGCGCGGTCGGCGCGGCAAGGCCGGCGTTCTCGCCCACGATGCCATAGGTCGACACGAGTACCGGATAGCTCCAGGCGAGCGCCGCAGCCCCGATCGGCGCGCCGATCAGCTGCGCGATCGTCATCGCCCGCGGTGTCGATCCGATGATGTGCCCGGCTTTGTAGTCCTGCATCAGGCCTTCCGACGTCGAGGCGATCGTGCCCGTCGTCGCGTTGCCCAAGATATTCGCATTGATGTTGCCGGGCGCGATCGCTGCAAACAGACCCTGCATCATGTTCGAAAGCGCGCTGATCGGTCCCCAATTCGTCTCGCCGAGCGCGCGCAAGCCCACAAGCATCAGCGGCACCGACCCGACGATCGCGACCGCGCTCATCCAAACCGGCAAGCCGAAATAGAGCTCCTGCAAATAGCAAAGCAAGATGGCCAAGACGGCGATCCCGATGATCACGACGCCGATCGGAAACTCTTCCTTCGAGGTGCCCGCGGACCCAAGCCCGCGAAACGCCTCCGCCAAAAGCCGCCAACGCATTGCCAGGATCGTCATACCGGCTGAGACGATCATCCCGATCGCGGGCCACATCACCCAGAACAAAACCTGCGTGCGTGTCGGATGATCCGGCAAGATGCCTTCTTGCGTCAGCAAATAGGGCGCAAGCAAAAAGCCCAAACTCACACCTACCATCAGCCACAAGCTGATACGCAAGCCGATGATCATGCCGCTGCCGATCGAAAGCAGACTATAGGCCACGCCGACGCCCATCGCGGCGACGACGAAGGACGCGCCGGCCGCGCCCCAAACCAAATCGCCCGGCGTCCACCCTTCGGGGATGAGCTTGAAGAGCTGCGCGTCTTCGCGGACCAGCATCAGCGCGGCCGAGAGCACGAGTCCGATGCCCAGAATGACCGCCGCCCGCCGCGCTTGAATGTAGATAAGATCGGTCTTACCGGCACCGCGCGGCGGATCGAGCACCTTCAGCGTCTCCGCCGCCGCCATACCGTCCGGAAACGGCAGCTTCTCGTCGACGACGAAGTGGCGCCGCATCGGTACGGCGAGCAGCACGCCGAGCAGTGACGCGGTGGTGAGCCAAATGAACGTCTGCTCCGGCGTCGGCATCAACGTGAACGTCACGAGCTTCGAGGCGCGCAGCATGTCGAACGAGGCGAGCACGATGCACATGAACGCCGTCATCGCGGCCGACGTGCCGGCGGTTTGCACGATGTTGTTCTGCCAGCGGTCGTAGCTGGAGCCTGCGATCACGCTCAAAATCACGAAGCCGAAAAACGCCGACACGATCGAAACGTTCGGCCCGAACCCGAGCTTCAGCACCATGTAGGGATAGGCGAGCCCCATCACGACCGCGACGATCACCGCGGCGAACAGCGAGGGGAAGGTCAACTCCCGCCCGCGCACATGCATCCCGGCTTCGGTGGCGCCTTCGCCCGTGCTCGTGTCCGTATCGGCCATTTCGGATATCCCCGTTAGCTGCGGCGCGAACCTAGCGAACCGTGCCCGATGCGGGCAACATGTGGCCGCACTCTAACGCACGAGGCATAAGGTGAACGACGCAAAGAAGACCGCGCGTGCCCGCAAGGCATCACTGCCGCATGCGTCGGTGCGCTGTTTGTGCGGTGCGGTGGAACTTGAAGTCGCCGTCCCCGTATTCTGGGCTTGGCACGACCATTCGGCGGCAACACGGCGCGCTCATGGCGCCGCCTACGCAACCTACGTGGGTGTCTGGAAGAGCAAGGTTCGCGTGAAGAAGGGCGAAGGCTCGATCGCGCACTACGAAGATAAAGAGGCAGACAAGATCCGTAGTTTCTGCAAACGCTGCGGCACGCCGCTGACCTACGAACGTGGCCACTCGCCCAAGATGATCAACATCCCCCGCGCGCTCTTCCAAGGCCGCACCGGCCGCGAACCGCTCTACCACATCGCGATCGAAGAGCTGCAAGAATGGACCTATCTCGGCGAGCGCCTCGTGCCTCTCAAAGGTTACCCTGGCGTGGTTTGGACGCGGCCGAAGAGCAAGCGCAAGAGACCTGCCGCGACTGCCGATGACTTCATGCTTCCCGATTGAAGGAGACTTCCGATGCCCCAATCACGCGTCGTTCTTTGCACGGTCTACGGCCTCATCGCGCTCGCGGCGTTGATCGCGACCTGGAGCCAGAATCTCGCGTACTTCGGCAATCCTGCCGATTTCGTCTCGGCACTCGGCGCGTTCCTTGTCGATCTGAAGGTCAACCCGGCGGCCCGCTCGATCGCCGCCGACATCGCGCTCGTCTTCCTTGCCGCCGCGATTTTCATGGTGATCGAAGCGCGCAAGCACGGCGTCCGCTTCGTCTGGGCTTACATCGTCGGAGGCCTGTTCGTCGCCATCAGCGTGACGTTCCCGCTCTTCCTCATTGCCCGCGAACTACGCCTTGCGACCCCGGACGCGGATCACTTGCGTAGCATCGATGTCGTCCTGCTCGCAGGTTTCGGCGTATTCGTCGCTGCGCTGACCGTTTGGATTATGGTGTAGCGCAGCCTGGGAGCGCGGCCCCCTTTGCTAAAGCTGCGGCGGCCGAGTGTTGCCAAAGCTCGCCCGGATGGGCCGAGGGGACAGGGCAGGGTGACCCTTCAAGGGTGGATCGAAGGGTGAGAACGCTGTGCATTCGT
>JBKJZU010000021.1:0-12219 GCA_046715015.1 Micropepsaceae bacterium | reverse complement strand
GCGACACGCGCCATCTCCAACCCGTCGACGGCGCCGCGGAGGCGTTGCGGCACCTCAGCAACCGCGCGCAGATCGTGATCCTCTCGAACCTGCCCGAAACCTCGCGCGACGCCCGCATCGAAAACCTCGTCCAACACGGCATGCCCTACCCGGTCATCGCCGGAAAGGGACCGAAAGGGCCGATCGTCAAGGACCTGCTCGGCGATTTTGGGCAGGCCGTGGTCTTCATCGACGACCTCCCGCCAAATCTGACCTCGGTCGCAGTCGAAACCCCGCAAGTCCACCGCCTCCACTTCATCGCCGACCCGCGCCTTGCGAAATTGCTGCCGGCCGCAGCCGACGCGCACCGCCGCATCGACGACTGGCCCAGGGCCACCGAATGGATATCGTCCGTGATTGCATGAGCACGCTCTGCCGCGATTGCTTTGAATTGATCGGCGACGGCGCCCGCCGTTGCCGGGCTTGCAAAAGCCCGCGGCTCGTGAGCCACGACGAAATCGCAAACCTCTCGATGGCCCACATCGACTGCGACGCGTTCTACGCCACGATTGAAAAACGCGACAACCCCGCGATCGCCGACAAACCCGTCATCGTCGGCGGTGGCAAACGCGGCGTCGTCTCCGCCGCTTGCTACATCGCGCGCACATTCGGCGTGAAGTCGGCGATGCCGATGTTCAAGGCGCTTGCGGCCTGTCCGAACGCCGTTGTCGTCCGACCGAACATGCAGAAATACGTGAGCGTCGGCCGCGAGGTCCGCCAACTCATGCTGGAGACAACACCGCTCGTCGAGCCGCTCTCCCTTGACGAAGCGTTCTTGGATCTGGCCGGCACCGAGCGCCTGCACAAATGCTCGCCCGCGCAAACCCTCGCCCGCCTCGCGCGGCGTGTCGAAACCGAACTCGCTATCACGGTCTCCGTCGGCCTCAGCTTCAACAAATTTCTGGCCAAGGTCGCCTCCGATCTCGACAAGCCACGCGGCTTCTCCGTCATCGGCAAGGCAGAAGCCGTGAGCTTCCTCGACAAGCGTCCCGTGACTCTGCTTCCGGGCGTCGGCAAGGCGTTCGCCGCATCGCTCTCGCGCGACGGCATCTTCACCGTCGGCGACGTCCGCCGCCGCAACCCGAAGGAGCTCGGCGCGCATTTCGGCTCGAGCGGCCTCTGGCTCTGGCGGCTTTCGAACGCGGACGACACCCGCATCGTCGAACCGCGCGCTCCGGCGAAGGGCATATCCGCGGAAACGACCTTCGAACACGACATCGCCGATGCCGACCAGCTGTCGCGCATCCTCTGGTCGCTCTGCGAGAAAGTCTCTGCCCGCGCAAAAGCAGCGGAACTTGGCGGCAACGTCGTGCAACTGAAACTGAAGACGTCGGACTTCAAGATCGTCACGCGCCGCCACACGCTTGACCGCCCGACGCAACTTGCGCGTCGCCTGTTCGAAACGGGTACCGACTTGCTGAAAGCAGAGGCGAAAGGAAAGCGCTACCGCTTGATCGGCATCGGCTTCGCCGATCTCGTGCCCGCCGGAAAGACCGACGAAGCCGACCTCTTCGACCAAGCCGGCACCCGCCGCGACGCCGCGGAGCGCGCCATGGACAAGGTGCGGGAAAAATTCGGCTCAAGCGCCATCAAGAAGGGCCGCTCGCTCTAAGCCTTCCCGTCGAGCGACAGCAACGAGCCATAGAGATCCGGCCGCCGGTCGCGGAATAGCCCCCACGAATTACGCGCCGCCGCAATCGCATCGAGATCGACCGTGGCGGTGACCACCGCCTCCTTGTCGCGCCCCGCATCGGCCAAGATTTCACCCGTCGGTCCGGCAACGAACGACGTGCCGTAGAACGTGATCTCGCACGTCTCGCCGACCTCGCGTCCGATCCTGTTCGATGCGATGAGCGGCACATAGTTCGCGCCCGCGTGCCCCTGCATCACGCGCCGCCAATGCGCCGATGAATCGACCGCTGGCGCCGGCGGCGGCTCCGTCCCGATCGCGGTCGGATAGCAGAGGATTTCCGCCCCCATCAGCGCCATCGCGCGTGCACCCTCCGGAAACCACTGGTCCCAACAAATCGCGGCGCCGATCTTCCCGTAGCGCGTGGGCCAAACTTTGAACCCCGTATCGCCCGGGTTGAAATAGAACTTCTCTTGGTAACCCGGCCCATCCGGAATATGCGACTTGCGATAGAGCCCAAGCACCGTCCCATCCGCGTCGATCATCGCCAGAGAATTGAAATGCGCGTTGTTTGCCCGCTCGAAGAACGAGACCGGCAACACGACAGAAAGTTCTTTGGCGAGCGCAGAAAACTCGCCGATCAAGGCGTTGTTCTCGTACGGCTGCGCGAGCGCAAAATGTTTCGCGGCCTGGTCTTTGCAAAAATACGGTGTCTCGAAGAGTTCCTGGATCAAGACCACCTGCGCGCCTTGCGCTTTCGCCTGACGCACCAACTGTTTCGCATTGGCGACGTTGGCTGCGCGATCGGGCCCGCACGCCATCTGCGTCGCGGCCAGCGTGACTTGCCTCATCTCATATGCCTTTCCGGTGGCAGCGCCTGCCCCGCCGGTTGTTGCTGCGTGATGCAGTGGATCCCGCCACCGCCTTGCACGATATCAAGTGCAGGAACTTGCACGATCCGCCGGTCCGCAAACGCCTTTTCGATGATCTCCGCCGCGACCGCATCCATCGGATCGTCGAACGACGGCATCACGATCCCATAGTTCGCGAAAGCGAAATTGATGTAGCTCATGTCGAGCCTGCGCCCATCATGCCGTTCGCGCCGCGCCGGTTCGGGCAGCTCGATGATTTCGAACGCCCGCCCGCGCGCATCTCGCGCAGACTTGAGCCGCGCAATGTTGTCCCGCATCACGCGCTCGTTCAAACCACCCTTCTCGCGCGTGCCGTAAACAAGCACGCGTCCCGGCGCGGCAAAGCAGGCGACATTGTCGACATGACCGTCGGTTTCGTCATCCTCAAGCCCTTCGCCGAGCCAGACGACCTTCGTCACGCCGAAATAAAGCGCAAGCCGCTCCTCGATCTGCTGTCGATCGAGATTCGGGTTCCGGTTCGGGTTGAGCAAGCACTGCTCCGTCGTGAGCAGCGTACCTTCGCCGTCAACGCAAACGGATCCGCCCTCCAACACCATCGGTCCTTCATAGCGGCGCATGTCCAACGCCTCGATCACGCGCCGTCCGAACGCCGCATCCTCGTCGAAGCCGTGATACTTGTTCCCCCAAGCATTGAAACGCCAATGCACGCCGGCAACCCCATCACGCCCATCGCTCACGAAAATTGGCCCGCTGTCGCGCGCCCAAGAGTCGTCGATTGGAACCTCTAAGATCTCGATTCCGCGCCCCATCATCAGCCGCGCCTCGTCGACATCGCGCGGATGCACGGCCATCGTCACTTTCTCAAAGCCCGAAATCGCGCGTGCCACAGCCGCATGCCCGAGCCGCGCGTGCAACATGCCGTCGGGCGAACCCCACGGTTCCAACCGGCACGGCCACGCCATCCACGTCCGCGCGTGCGATTCCCACTCGGCGGGCACGAAAAGCCCATCGCGCAGCGGACAGCGGTCGTCGGCATCAAGACGTTTTGACATGATTTCCGCGTTCCGAAGTTGCGTCGGCGCGCCCGATTTGCGAGCTTGCGTTTCTCGCATGGACACTCGCTTTTCGCAAAGGGACAAGACATGACCGGACGCGTCGAAGCTCGCCTGAAGGAACTTGACATCACGCTACCCAAAGCCGCCGCACCGGTTGCGAACTATGTCCCGTTTGTCGTCACTGGGAACTTGGTGTTCATCTCCGGCCAAGTGACATTGGGTCCAAGCGGCCTGGAATATGTCGGCCAAGTCGGCAAAGACTTCACCGTCGAACAGGGCCAAGCCGCGGCACGCCTCTGCGCAATCAACATTGTGGCGCAACTGAGAGAAGCTTGCGGCGGCAACCTGGACCGCGTGAAACGCTGCGTGAAGATCACGGGCTTCGTGAACGCCGTCCAAGGCTTCGCCCAGCATCCTGAGGTGATCAACGGCGCCTCCGACACCATCGTCCAAATCTTCGGCGACCTCGGCAAACATGCCCGCGCCGCCGTCGGCGCAGGCTCGCTGCCGCGCAACGTCGCCGTCGAAGTCGAAGCTACATTCGAGATCGCATGACCACGAAACGGACGGCAGCGGCAATGTCGGCGCCGTCCGCCCGTCTCCTGGACGGCATGAGCGGCATTGCACCCGCTACGTGGGACGCGCTCGCAAACCCGCCCCGAAGCCGCTTCAACCCGTTCGTCTCGCACGCGTTCCTGGCCGCCCTCGAAGAGAGTGGCTCCGCGACTGCAGTCTCGGGCTGGCAGCCGGCGCACATCGTTGTCGAGCAAGAGGGCCGGGCAATCGCGGCCGCGCCGATGTATGTGAAGAACCACTCCTATGGGGAATACGTCTTCGACCACGGCTGGGCTCAAGCGTTCGAACGCGCAGGCGGCGAATACTACCCAAAGCTCCAAGTCGCCGTGCCGTTTACGCCTGCCACCGGCCCACGCCTGCTGACGGGCGGCAACGCGGCCGCACGCGAACCTCTCGCCCGGGCGATGATGGCAATCGCACAGAACCTCGAAGTCTCGTCGCTCCACCTCACATTCGCCCCACAAGAAGAAGCCGAAGCCCTCGCGCCGCTTGGCTTCCTCCAGCGCCACGACCAGCAATTCCACTGGCGCAACGACGGCTACGGCTGCTTCGACGATTTCTTGAGCGCGCTCTCGTCGATCAAGCGCAAGAACCTCCGCCGCGAACGCGCCGAAGCTCTGAAAGCCGGCATTGAAGTCGAATGGCTCACCGGCAGTGACCTGACGGAGGCGCGCTGGGACGCATTTTTCGCCTTCTATATGGACACGGGCTCGCGCAAATGGGGTTCGCCATACCTCACGCGAAAATTCTTCAGCCTGGTTGGCGAGCGCATGGCTGATCGCACGCTGCTCATCATGGCCAAGCGCAACGGCCGCTACATTGCCGGCGCCTTGAACTTCATCGGCTCCGACACGCTTTACGGCCGCAACTGGGGCGCACTCGAACACCACCCGTTCCTGCACTTCGAACTCTGCTACTACCAAGCGATCGACTTCGCGATCCAAAACCGCCTAAGCGTCGTCGAGGCAGGCGCCCAAGGCGCTCACAAGCTCGCCCGCGGCTACCTGCCGATCCGCACGCATTCGGCACACTGGATCGCGCACGCGGGCTTGCGCGATGCGGTCGCCCGCTATCTGAACGAGGAACGACTCGCCATCGGCGAGGAAATCGAAGCCATGACCGAGCACGCGCCCTTCAAGAAGGAGACCTCAGATGGCCTATGACCCCAACAACATCTTCGCGAAAATCGCGCGCGGCGAGGCTCCGTGTTTCAAAGTCTATGAAGACGATCAAACGCTAGCCTTCATGGACATCATGCCCCAGGCCGAAGGCCACACGCTCGTGATCCCGAAAGAAGGCGCCGAGTCGATTTTCGACCTAAGCCCCGAAGCAGCCGCCGCCCTGATCAAAACGACAAAGAAAGTTGCCGCTGCCGTCAAAGAAGTGACGAACGCTCCGGGCATCATGCTCGCGCAGCTAAACGGCGCCGCCGCCGGCCAGACCGTGTTCCATATTCATTTCCACGTCATCCCGCGCTCGAGCGGCATCGATCTGCAATTGCACGCGCGAGGCAAAGCGGACTTCGAACAGGTGAAAGCGTTGGCAGCAAAGATCGCAGCCGCGATCAGATAGGCGTCAATTCGAGAGCGCGACGCCGATGCGCGTCTTCGCGCCTTCCGGGGTGAACATTACGGCAAACTTGCGCGTGATCTCGCAAGCTGATGCAGACCAAGACTCGCTCCACGGCTTGCCGCGCAGACGCGCCTTCGTCACCGTGCTGTCGACAAGGAACGCGGGCTCCTCGCAATTCCCGCGCATCGCGATGCCGTTCGCCTCGCGCAAAACCAGCGGCACGGCTTCGGCTTGCAAGCGCACACCCGCGACCGAGCGCCCCGGCACGCCCAGCCGCAAGCCGGCAGGCGCACCGACGCGCGGAAACAGGAAAACGTTGTGCAACCGCGGCGACCAGCACCCTTTGCCCTGGACCGCGATACGCCACACGCCGCGCTGGCTAGGCTCAATGCGCCTGGTCAGATCGTTCTCGTCGTAATAGTCGGCGCCCGCAAACTCGAAAATGCGCTTCATCCCGCAGGGCGGCGCGATCATCCGGTCGAGGTTGATCATCGTCACTGCCATGCGGTTCGCCATCTGCACGACAGTTTCCCCGCGCGCGAGGATTTGTGGGAACTGACCGCGAATGACAACGTCCTCCTCCGCGCGCGAAGGCGCGGCGAGGGTCGCCAACATCAAGACTGCGAAAACGATACGCGTCATTTCACCAATTCGGGTTCGTGCGGCTCGGACTCTTCGTCGCCATCGAAGTCGTCACCCGCGGTAGCCATCTTCGCCGGCAATTGCGGCGCTTCGATGATTTCGAACGCAAGGCCGGACCTGTCAGGTTTGACGGTCATCTTCACCGTTCCGCCACGCGCCAGCTTGCCGAACAAGATGTCGTCGGCCAGCGGCTTCTTGATCACGTCCTGGATCAGCCTCGCAAGGGGCCGCGCACCGAACGACTCGTCGTAGCCGTGTTCGGCGAGCCAGCGTGTCGCGTCTGGATCCAGTTCGAACGTCACGTTGCGGTCGGAAAGCTGCGCTTCAAGCTGCAGCACGAACTTCTCGACCACGCGTTCGATGATCTGCTGCGAAAGCGGCGCAAAACCGATAACCGCATCAAGACGGTTGCGGAACTCCGGCGTAAACAGCTTCTTGATCGCTTCCGTATCTTCGCCTTCGCGACGCCCGCGCCCGAAGCCGATGGATTCCTTCGCGGCGTCCGACGCGCCAGCGTTCGTCGTCATGATCAAGACGACGTTGCGGAAGTCGATCTTCTTGCCGTTGTGGTCGGTCAGCTTCCCGTGATCCATGACCTGCAACAGAATGTTGAACAGATCCGGATGCGCCTTCTCGATTTCGTCGAGCAACAGCACGCAGTGCGGATGCTGATCGACGCCATCGGTCAAAAGCCCGCCCTGATCGAAGCCCACATAACCCGGCGGCGCGCCGATCAACCGGCTCACCGAATGCCGCTCCATGTACTCCGACATATCGAAGCGCAGGAGCTCGACGCCCATGATCTTCGAAAGCTGGCGCGCAACCTCGGTCTTGCCGACGCCCGTCGGCCCCGAAAACAGATAGCACCCGATCGGCTTCTCGGGATCGCGCAGACCCGCCCGCGCCATCTTGATGGCGGCTGAGAGCTGCTTAATCGCATCGTCCTGTCCGAACACGACGTGCTTCATGTTCATCTCAAGATCGCGCAACGCCTCCGCGTCGTTCTTCGACACGGACTTCGGTGGAATGCGCGCCATCTTGGCGATGACCGCCTCGATCTCCTCGATACCGATGACCTTCTTGCGCTTGCCCTCGGGCAGCAGCATCTGCGAAGCGCCCGTCTCGTCGATCACGTCGATCGCCTTGTCGGGAAGCTTGCGATCGTTGATGTACTTCGCCGACAGCTCGACCGCGGCCTTGATCGCATCGCTCGTGTAGCGAACCTTGTGATAGGTCTCGAAATAGGGCTTCAGCCCCTTCAAAATCTTGATCGCATCCGGCACGGAAGGCTCGCCCACGTCGATTTTCTGGAACCGGCGCGCCAACGCCCGATCCTTCTCGAAGTGCTGGCGGAACTCCTTATAAGTCGTGGATCCCATGCAGCGCAGCGTGCCCGACTGCAACGCAGGCTTCAGCAGGTTCGAAGCATCCATCGCCCCGCCGCTCGTGGCACCCGCACCGATCACCGTGTGGATCTCGTCGATGAAGAGAATGGCGCCCTTGAAGTGCTCCAGCTCTTTCACGACGTTCTTCAAACGCTCTTCAAAGTCGCCGCGATAGCGGGTGCCGGCGATCAATGCGCCCATGTCGAGCGCAAAAATCGTAGCGTCCTTCAACACCTCCGGCACTTCGCCCTGCACGATCTTGCGCGCCAAGCCTTCTGCGATCGCAGTCTTGCCGACGCCGGGATCGCCGACCAGCAGCGGGTTGTTCTTCTGCCGGCGGCAAAGAATCTGGATCGTGCGTTCGACTTCGGGTTCGCGCCCGATCAACGGATCGATCTTGCCCGCGCGCGATTTGTTGTTGAGGTTGATGCAATAGGCCTCAAGCGCTTCGGTCCCTTGCTTGACCGTCTTGTCGCCGCCCTCGTCGCCTTCTTCATCCGCACCGCGCACCGGCCGCGATTCCGTGGCCCCTGCCCGCTTCGCAATGCCGTGGCTGATGTAGCTGACCGCGTCGTAGCGCGACATGTTTTGTTCTTGCAGGAAGTACGCGGCGTGGCTCTCGCGCTCGGCAAAGATGGCGACCAAAATATTCGCGCCCGTCACTTCTTCACGGCCCGACGACTGCACATGGATCACCGCGCGCTGTACGACGCGCTGAAATCCAGCGGTCGGCTTCGCGTCTTCGCCGTCGTCGACGACCAACGTCGCGAGATCGGTATCGACATATGTGGAAAGCGTCCGGCGCAGTGCATCGACGTCGACGTTGCACGCGCGCATAACGGCCGCGGCATCCTGATCGTCGATCAAGGCCAACAGCAGGTGCTCCAGCGTCGCGTACTCGTGATTGCGCTCATTCGCGAGCGCCATCGCGCGATGGAGGGTGTTCTGCAGAGACTTCGAGAAACTCGCCACTAATGTTCGCCTTTCTTCAAACCCCTCGACGCAATTAACCGACCCTCAGTCTATCACTCTTTCTCCAGTGTGCACTGCAACGGGTGCTGGTGCCGCCTGGCAAAATCGATCACTTGTGCAACTTTGGTTTCCGCGACTTCGTACGTAAAGACGCCGCAGATCCCGACCCCTTGCTGGTGAACTTGGAGCATGATGCGCTCCGCGTCCGAGCGCCCCTTGTTGAAGAAGCGCTCCAGAACGTGCACGACGAACTCCATCGGCGTGTAGTCGTCGTTCAGCATCAGAACCTTGTAGAGGCTCGGACGCTTCGTTTTCGGCCGTACCTTCGTGACCAATCCAGTGGAAGGGTTCTGGCCGTCGCGGTCACCGTTCTGTTTCGTCATGCCCAGTCGTTGCGCAGCAAATATCGGTAACGTCATTAGATATGATAGGCGGCCAAAATGGAAAGCGCCCAGAAAGCGCATTTCCCGACGTTTTTTAGCGCCCTGCCGGCTTGACGGCGCCGTCAACCAACTTGAGCCAGCGCAATGAGCGTGCGCGGTTAACCCCCAAATCGGAGCGGCCATAGACCGAGCGCGAATATAGCGCGAGCGTAGAGCTGCCTTTCCCGTGCGGCAGGAACTGCACGGACACGAGATCGGGAAAGCGGAACAGCGCCGACCGAACGACGAAGTCGTCGTAGAGTTGCGGCTCGTCGGCTAGCGTGTGCGATAGGCGCGGCTGAGCAATCACGACGCTCAAGAAGGCTTGCCTGAGCTTGGCAGGCGCAACCGCGAATGTCGGCGGCGCCTGGTCGACCTTGGCGGCCTGGCAGAGGCTGTCCGGCGCCATGAGGAACGTGTTCGGCGTTTTCGGCCGGATCAGGCTCGCAAAATCAACACGATGCAGTGACATAACTGACAGGGCAGCACGCCTGCAGCCCGCGTGCAAGCGCACGGGACCACGAAAAACGGGGCCAAAGGCAAAAGCCTTCAGCCCCGTTGTAATCGATTCAGTGAGCTTTATTCAGCCGCGCGGCTGAACGGGCTCGCCTGGCGAACGTCGCGCACGACTTCCGTGAGACGCGCGCTGAACGGCTCGGAAGCCTTCTTCGCGGCGTCCATGAACGTGTCGTTCGCCTTCGTTGCCTGAGCGACGAACGCGTCGAGCGAAGACTTCGCGTAGTCCGTCTGGACCTCCCACGCTTCGTGCACGCTCTTGGCGCTTGCCACGGCTTTGAAAGCGGCCACGCCGTCTTCCATCTGTTGCTTCGAGAACGCGAACCAGTCGCCGTTGATGCGCTCGAACGCCTTCGTCATCGCGGTCGCGGACTGCATCCACGCCTCGACGCCTTCCTTGCCGAAGCCCGCGAAACGCTCATAGGCCTTCGTCGCCTGTTCCATTCCGTTCTTCATCGCTTCGTTCCCGTTCTTCATGACTTGCTCCACCGTTTCGGTGTCGAATTTCGTCTTCGCCATCGTCTTGATCCTTTTCGGCTCGCAGCTACTGGTTAATCCGCATGCGGAATTTCCGACGGCTGTGACCGTTTTGCCGCCGCCATGCTGCACTGCAACATTGCGGTATATGAGCCTCCAAGGCCGCTTTGTCAAGGTGAATTTGTGCAGTGCACAATGAGCAGGATCCATTGCTACAATTAGCGTTAACCAAGAGTAAACACCCAACCTGCGAAGCTACAGGATGGTGAATCAGGCCAGGCGATTCGCCTACATAGACAGGTCAGCCTGGTGCCTTTTTTCGGCGGTGCTGCCCATGTTTACACTTTTCAAGTGCCAGAAATCTGACAGAGTCGGCATGTTCGTGTCGTGTCGGGGGCGAAGCGGCCCTATGCGTGGTCTGCTTCTTGCTGACGCGTCCGTCGTGGCGTTTGACCTACTGTAACGGGCTCAAATCATGGTTCGGCGCGGTCCGCTGTGGAAGTATTTGTTAACGGTGCTGATGCTGTTGGTGGTTGCCTCCATCACGGCGGACACCGCCGACGCTGCGCGTAAGCGTAAGAAGGCAAAGCGTCACCACCGCCCAGCCGTCGTCCAGCCCTACGTCGAAAAATTCGCAGCGATCGTCGTCGAGGCGAACACTGGCCGCGTGCTCTACGAGCGCATGTCGAACGAGACGCGGTATCCCGCGTCGCTGACAAAGATGATGACCCTCTACCTGCTGTTCGAGCAGGTTCAGAAGGGCAACATGACGTTATCGACGCCGATGACGACGTCGTCCTACGCAAGCTCGCAAGACCCGACGAAACTCGGCCTCGATGCCGGCGACAAGATCACCGTCGAAGATGCAATCAAGGCGCTTGTCGTCCGCTCGGCGAACGACGTCGCTGTCGTGACCGCCGAACACCTTGGCGGTACCGAGTGGGGATTCGCGACGCGCATGACGCAAAAGGCGCGTGAGATGGGCATGGCGCGCACGACGTTCGTCAACGCGTCCGGATTGCCCGACGAAAGCCAACGATCGACCGCGTCGGATCTTGTGATCTTGAGCCGCCGGCTCGTCACCGACTTTCCGCAATTCTATCCGTACTTCAGGCTGCAGAGCTTTTACTGGGGCGGTCGCAGTTTCGAAGGCCACAACAACCTGATGAAGTTCTTCGACGGCGCCGACGGTCTCAAGACCGGCTACACGCGCATGTCGGGCTTCAACCTTGCCAGCTCCGCAACACGTCAGGGCACACGCCTCATCGCCGTTGTGATGGGCGGACGCTCCGCCCGCGATCGCGACATTCAAAGCGCCGAACTTCTGGAGAGCGAGTTCACAAGGCTCGGGCTCGGCCGTCCGGCGCCTGTGATCATGGCGATGTCGCCGCTCGTCCTCGACGATGAAGAAGCCGCCGCCGAAACCGCACAAGACAGTGCTGCTGCGTTCCGGCCCGATGCGGCGTCGAAAGTCGTGATGGCGGCACCGCAGCCCGCGGCGCCGGGCAGCGCACCGGTTTACGCCTCGATCCCGTCAAGCCCGCGCGAAATCAGCGAAGGCGACACGGCGGACCAAGTGCGCTCGAGCCTGGTCGTTCACACCGGCCAATGGGGCATCCAGGTCGGCGCACACTCGACGCGCGAAAAGGCCGAAACGCAGTTGAAAGAAGTGACGACGCAACAACGCGCCATCATTGGCGGCGCGCGCAGCGCTATCGTCCAACTCGACGTTCGCGGCGAGACCTTCTACCGCGTCCGCTTCGGCGCCTTCACGCCGGCCAAGGCTGAAACGCTCTGCAAACAACTCCAGAAGAAAGGCACGTCGTGCCTCGTCGTCACCGATGGTGCCTGGGACCAAGCGAACGCCCGCGCGAGCCTGCCGATCGCGGTGCGGTAGCCGGTCTTATCCGGCTGCAGCAATCTTCGAGAACTGCGGAAGCCTGAGCGCGGCAAGCAGCCCGCGTACTTCGGCGCACGCCGCGATCTGGCCCATGGTTATGCCGCGGGTCTTGCCCTCGATGAGGTCGAGCACCGTCAACCCCTTCGGAAACAGCTCGCGGT
>JBKJZU010000020.1:0-2516 GCA_046715015.1 Micropepsaceae bacterium | reverse complement strand
GCGCTGCCCGACGTGAAGAAGGAAGGCGTGAACGAGAAGCAAGCGATCGCGCTGATGCTGGAGCAGCCGTCGATGATCAAGCGGCCGGTGCTTGAGGTGGGCCACAAGCTGCTCGTCGGGTTCAAGCCTGAGGCTTACGCGGCGGCGTTTCGATGAGGAGCGGCGCATGCTTTCGATGACGCCGATCATGCTGGGGGCGGCTGTCGTGCTGCTCATTCTCTTCGGTGTGCGGGTCGCGCGGATGCCGCGCTCGTTGCCGTTCGTGGTCGCCTATTTTGTGTTCGTCGTGGTGCTTGTCGGCGGCGGGGTCGCGGTGTTTCTGGGCGCGAGTTGGGCTGCGGTGTTGCTGCGTCTCGGCAAGGAAGCCGCGCTTGCGGCGACGTACGGCGTCACACTGGTGAGCCTGTTCTTTCTGTGGTGGGTGGCGAAGCGTGCGATCCGTTGACGCCAATAGCTATCGCAGCGATCCGGCGGTGCCGGCGTTTGCGGACGACAAGCCGGTCATCGTCTTTGACGGGATGTGCGTGATGTGCTCGTGGTTTGCGCAGATCGTTATGCGGCGGGATCGCGCGGCGCGGTTCCGGTTGCTCGCGGCGCAATCGCCGCTGGGTGCCGCGCTCTATCAGCACTACGGGCTCGACCCCGAGGACTACGAGACGAACGTGCTGATCGAGGGTGGTCACGCTTACTTCAAGTCGGAGGCGTCGATCCGCATCTTGAGGCGGTTGGGGTTGCCGTGGTCACTAGCGGTTTTCGCACGCGTCTTACCGCTCGTTGTGCGCGATTGGCTCTACGGTGTCGTCGCACGCAACCGGCTGCGCTGGTTTGGTGTTCGCGAGCAGTGCTTCATCCCGGCGCCGGAGGAGCGCGATAGGTTCCTGTGAGGCACGAAACAAAAAGGGCCGCGAAGTTTTGCGGCCCAGGCTTTAGGAGGAGGAACGCTCGTTAGTTCAGCAAGAAGTCGAAGCGCAGCGTCACGCTTTGGTCGCGCTCTTCATCGCGCGGAAGCGTGTTCTGCTGAAGCATGGGGTTGTTCAGCTGCTCAGAGTAGCGGTACTCGAGGCCCAAGGTCATCGACGGCGTGAACGAGTACGTCACGCCTGCCATGCCTTGATACGCGAACGTGCCGCGCGGCATCGCATCGTTGAGCAACAGCGGCTCATCGCCGAGATTCGTTTTGCCGACGCCGCCACCGACATACGTGTCGAGCGACCAACCCGGCGAATAAACGTAATAGCCGTTCGCGGTGATCGATTCGGCGCCGTCGTCGAGCAGCGGAACCGAGAGACCGGCTGCAATCGGCGCGATGCCGGTGTCGGCGCCAAGACCGGAGTGCAGACCGACGAAGAAGCCACCCTTCTTCTGCGGCTCGTTCGCTTTCGCGGTCATGCCGAGGTCGGCGTAGATCGAAGAGACAATACGGTCGGCCGACGACTCATCGGCGAGCGCCGGCGTCGATGCCGTGAAGGCACCCGCCGCTGCAACCGCCAGTATGGTCATCGCACGATTCATCGCGCTTTAGCCCCGTTGTATCGGCTCTGAGCCCCTTGGACTTGCGTCCCCGCTTTTGAGCCTTTCGTCCTGCGTAATGTCGAATGACTCGTCCTTAATCGCAATTGTCGCGGGGAAAGATTGTCGGACCCTTGCAGAGAAGACACATGTTCTTGCGCTGTGGCCCGGGTGGCACACCTAGAAGTAGCGATGCGTCTCGAAATTCCTGCAACGCCCTGGTTGCGGGAGGTGTGGAAACCTCAGTGTTTGCGCAAGAAATTTGGTTACCACGATGGGTGTTTCCGCCGTTCTTTGGAGGGGTCACAGTTCATGGAAATAGGCTGTTGCACGTGAGAACTTAGACGCGGACTGCTTCAGAATCAGCGGGGCACGGCGTCTCGTTAAGAAGTTGGTAACTTCTAGGCTTGCGCCGCAGGGGTCAAATCAGCGGGCGCCCAGGCTGATTTTCGAATCGGGTGATTCGCGGTTTGTCTGTCGGAATGCGGAATTGCGACCCAGGGGCAACATGGCTAATGTCCCGCGCTCAATTCCAGCCGTTCGTGGCCGTTTCCGCCCAGTTGAAGGCTTTCAGTGAGCGACGTCTTTCAAGAAATCCAAGAGGAATATCGCCAACAACAAATGGCGAAATTCTGGGAAAAATACCGCGTGCCTGTGGTCGGCGCGGCCGCAGCTTTGATTTTGGCGGTGGCGGGCTTTCAGGCCTGGTCCTACTGGAACGCGCAGCAAGTCGAGAAATCCTCGCGCGAGATGGAAGCGATCGGCGAGTTGCTGCGGAAGCCCGGGAGCGAGAAACAGGCGGCCGAACGGCTTGCCAAGCTCGGCGATTCGGGCGCCGGCGGCTATCCGACGCTCGCCAAGCTGCAGCAGGCAGCGCTCCTTGCGCAGTCGGGCGACATCAAAACCGCAGTCAAACTTTACGAGGCGGTCGCGAACAGTGAGAGTTCGCCGTTGTTCCGAGACTTCGCGATCGTGCGGGCCGGCGTGTTTCTGGTTGAGGGCGAGAC
>JBKJZU010000019.1:0-4942 GCA_046715015.1 Micropepsaceae bacterium | reverse complement strand
GCCTTCAACGGTTTCGAAGGCGAGTTGCTTCGTACGTGTCAGCGTTTGACCCCACTGCGCACCGTGGCGGTCGCGGATTTCGTCGGTCAGGCCCCGCGCGAGGCGCTCGAAGCTCTGCAGCTTGGCGGCGAGCGCATCGGGATCGAGCAAGTCGACCTGCGTCGATGCGATATCGACCGCCAGGCTTTCCGCGTCCGCGAGCAGCGTATCGCCCACCACGCTCAAGTCGGTGCGGCCGCGCCTGCCGGTGCCGGTGAGGCGCAGGGCCTGCCACGGTTGGTCGAGCCGCGCCAGAACCAGCAGTCCGAGATAAGGGATCAGCTCGCGGTTCTTCTCGCTGAGGTTCGCGCGCGAGGCGAGGACTTGGTCGATGTGATCGTCCGTCAGATCGGTGATGCGTTTGGGCAGAACTTCGCGTAAGCCCGCCAGCCCGTCAGCGGATTTCAGCAGGAATGCGATCTCTTCGATGTCGATCAACACTTCTTCGCCGCCGAGGCGGGCCGCGAGGTCGTAGCGCGTGTTGCGGGCTTCGTTCGCGAGGCTGAGCGCGCCGGTGAGGACCTTCAAGACCTCACGGCGCAGACGCTGAAGCAGGTGGTCTTGCTGACGGAGGTTTTCAGCGAGTACGGCGTCGGAGATTTGTGCTTCCAGTTCGTGCAACGTGTTTTGCATGCCGTCTTTGGCAAGCCAACGCCACAAGACGCGCACGCTTGAACGGGCAATGCGACCCGGCTGCTTGTGATCGCGCTCATCGACGAGGAAGTCCGAAAACGGCTCGCAGAACAGTCGTTGCGGCGTCGACGTTCGCAGCGCTTCGCATTCGGCGAGCGTCGGACGCAGCGCGTCGAGGATCATGTCGGCGGGGAAATTGTGTTCGCCGGCGACCCGCTTGCGTTCGGCGAGTGCGGCCAGTTCAAGCGCGCGACTTGCCGGAAGACCGGCCAAGAACTGGCTGAGCTGACGTTGCTTTGTGTATGGCAGCATGGCGCGCACGGAGCCCCCAGAACCCCGGCGTCATCATCGTGCATGCGGCGTAAATATTCGGTCAGCCGCGATGGTAAAGAAAGTGCTGCTTTAGGTGCGAACCTCGACGAATGTGTCGGGAAAGAACCCGTTGAACGCGGTTCTGAGCGCGCAGGAGTAGGCGCCGAGCTGCTGGAACTCGATCCAGTCGCCGGCGGCGATGTCTTCGGGGAGGTCGATCGAATAGTGCAGAACGTCGAGCGTATCGCAGGTGGGGCCGAACGCCTTGAACGAGGCGGCGCGCGTGGTCTTTTCGACGATGCGGCCGTTGCGGTCGGTGTAGACTTTCAGCGGATAGCGCACGGGCCAGTTCGGCAGTGCGTATTCGTTGAGGCTGCCGTAGATGCCGTCGTTGATGAAGACCGTGTAATCGCGCCTGAGCGAAACTTGCGTGATGACGGAGAGGCCATCGGCGACAAGCGCGCGGCCGGGTTCGCAATAGATGCGGCAGTCTTTCGGCAACTTTAGAGCGGCGATGCCTTCGCGAATTGCCGCGAAATACTCGTCAAGCGGCGGGACGGTGACGTTCAGGTAGTAACCCGGAAAGCCGCCCCCGACGTCGAGGGCCGACAACGCCACGCCCGCCTGCTTGATCGCTTCGCCGCAGCGCTTGAGCGCCGTTTCGTAGGAACGCGGGTGCAGGCACTGCGAACCGACGTGGAATGTCAGGGCGGGCTTGGCGCCGGCGGCCACGATGGCACGCAGTAGGTCGGCGGTTGCCGTGACGGTTGCGCCAAACTTGCTCGCGAGTTCGATGAGGGCGCCGTCGGCGGGCACCTGCAAACGGACATAGAGCGTCAGTTGAGCAGCGACGTTTCTGTCGGTTTGGGCGCCGGTTTCTTGCAGGATGGTTGCCAATTCGTCTTCGCTGTCGAGTGCAAAGTCGCGCACGCCGTATTTTCGGAACGCTTCGCCTGCTGCGCCGCGGATGCGGACGGGAGCCATGAAGCTCAGCTTTGCGTCGGGAAATCGTTCGCGAATGAGCCGGACTTCGGCGAGCGAGGCGACGTCGAAGTTTTTGACGCCGGCGGCGTAGAGGTGATCGAGAACGGGATGGGCGTGGTTTGCCTTCACCGCGTACATCGTCTCGCCCGGGAAGCCTTCGATGAAAGTTTGAGCGACCGAGCGGAAGGCGGACGGAAACACCGCGTAGACTGGCAGCGCGGGCCGCTGTTTTTCCACGATGTCCTTCACCGACGCAAAACGAGGCAAGGCCGCGGCGTTGCGCGTGGGCAGAGCGTGGGTGGAACTCGGCATGCGATCGGTTTTCCGTGCGCGTTGATTGCGCTTGTCGATAGTTGATGCATGCGGGCGGGTCAATCGCAGCGCACAAGAAGTCGATTCAAATGCACCGATCTGCGTTGAAGGCTCCGTAAGATGAGCACTGTAGCGTCCGTCACATGGGCGCATGACCGGCGGCGTTGCGTCGCTAAGCCGGACGATGTGCGGGGGCCTTGGCAAAAGAGGCTCAACAAATGCGTACTGTAATCGACGTGGCAGGTTTCGCCTGCCTAGCCGTGCTTGGCGCGATTTACGTCACACACGGGCCGAACGAAACTGCTTTGCTATTGCCGAAGCCCGGCGCCGTCTTGGTCGGCGCGCTGGTTTTCTTTTCTTGCGTGTGCGGAATGATCGTCGCGGTGGCGCACACCAGCAACGAACACGCGACGGCCGATGGGCCGCGCTTCGACAGCGAAGGCGAAGACTTGGAACGGCGGATCGCCGAGCGTACCGCAAAGTTGCGCGATAAAGTCGTCGAACTCGAGAAGGCGCGCGCTGCCGCGGTCGAGGCGAGCACCGCGAAGTCGCGCTTCTTGGCTACGATGAGTCACGAGTTGCGCACGCCGTTGAATGCGATACTCGGGTTTTCCGAGGTGATCGAGCGCGAGATGTATGGTGCAGCCGGCGACAGGCGCTATCCGGAATATGCGCATCACATCCATGTGAGCGGATCGCACCTGCTTTCTCTCATTCGCGACATCTTGGACCTGTCGAAGATCGAGGCCGGCAAGATGGAGCTGCAATGCGAGGCGCTGTGCGTGGCGGATGTCGTTACCGAGGCGTGCCAGTTATCCAACGCGGATCGCAACCACTCACTGCAGATTCATCTCGATGATAAGCTGCATGCGATCTCGGCGGATCGGCGCGCGGCGAAGCAGATGCTTCTGAATTTGCTCTCGAACGCGATGAAATTCACCCCGCCGGGGCGCTCGATCATCGTGACCGCGACATCGCGCGCGGACCGCGGGGTGACGATCGCGGTTGCCGACAGCGGCATTGGGATCGCGGCGGCGGACATTCCGAAAGCGCTTGCGGACTATTCGCAGGTCGATAACGCCGAGACACGCCGTCATGACGGCACGGGCCTTGGCCTGCCGATCGTGAATGCGTTGATGAAGCTGCACGGCGGCTCGCTCACGCTGGAGAGCGAGGTGGGGATGGGCACGACTGTCTCGCTGCACTTCCCGCCGGCGGTTGCCTTGGCTCAGGCGGCGTGAGGCTATTCGGCGGCGGCGCGCGCGAGGGGCGAGGGGCGGTTGTGACGCAAGTCGAGGACGTTGCGCACGCGGTCGCTGGCCGGTTGGTAGAAGACCGTTTGCTCCCCCATCGCGGCGCGGAAGTCTTCGATGCGCGTACCGGGGCGGACCTCGAACGCATCGATGCCGCAGCGGCTCATGAAGAGCCATTGGTCGCGCAACACCTCGCCGACGGCACGCAGTTCGCCGTTGTAGCCCAAGCGTTGGCGAAGCTGGCGGGCCCAGGAATAGGCGCGGCCATCCTTGAACTTCGGGAATTCGAGTTCGACGACGGCAAAGTGATGAATGTCGGCGCCCAAGCTCTCCGGCGACTGATCGGCGGTCAAGCGCAGCCCAAGCGGCGTGTTGCGCGACAGCAGCGCGTCGCGTTCGGCTTGGAAGCGCTTCAGCGAGACGACGATCGCGCCTTCGGGCAGCGTCTCCTCGTCGGCAACGCGGGCGTACGTGTTCTCGACGAACGCGCTGTTCTTAATGAGCGGCATAGAGTTTCTCCCGGAACGGCTGAATGCCGAGGCGGCGATAGGTGTCCAAGAAGCGTTCGCCCGGTTGGCGCGCGCCGAGATAGGTGTCGATGAGTTTTTCGATGGCATCGGGAACATCGGCCTCGCCGAATGCCGGCCCTAAGATCTCGCCGACCGATGCGTCTTCGGCGCCCGAGCCGCCCAATGTGATCTGGTAATACTCGACGCCCTTTTTATCGACGCCCAAGATGCCGATGTGACCGACATGGTGGTGGCCGCAGGCGTTGATGCAACCTGAGATCTTCAGCTTCAGCTCGCCGATGTTGCGCTGGCGATCGAGGTCGGCGAAGCGCTTTGACAGCGCTTGCGCGATGTTGATCGAGCGTGCGTTCGCGAGGTCGCAATAATCAAGGCCGGGGCAAGCGATGATGTCTGTGATCAGCGCGTGGTTCGCGGTGCCGAGGCCTGCTTTGTCGAGCGTTTGCCAGAGGTCGAGCAGGTCGCGCTGGCGGACGTGGGCGAGCACGAGGTTTTGCTCGTGGCTGACGCGGATTTCGTCGAAGCTCAGGCGTTCGGCGAGATTTGCGACGAGATCCATTTGGTCGGCGCTGGCGTCGCCGGGGATGCCGCCGATGGGTTTCAGCGAGATCGTCACGATCGCGTAACCGGGCACCTTGTGCGTGGCGACGTTCGTGTCGAGCCAAGCGGCGAATGCCGTGTTCCTGCGCTGCGCGCTCAAGTCTTCGTTCGCGAGCTTTTCGAACGCCGGCGCCAAGAAGTAGGCGTTGATGCGTTCGATCTCGGCTTGCGGCAATGCGAGCGCGCCGTGCGATTTGACCTCGGCGAATTCGGCGGCGACCTGGCGACGCATTTCGTCGGCGCCGATTTGGTGCACGAGAATCTTGATGCGCGATTTGTAGA
>JBKJZU010000018.1:0-2837 GCA_046715015.1 Micropepsaceae bacterium | reverse complement strand
GCCGAAGTTCAGGTGGGTGCCTCGGGGTAGAGCCAGCAGATCGATGCCGCGGGTCGTGATGTTTTCGCCCATCTGCCCGGGCGCGATGCCGAAGCCTTTCGTGCGCAGCTCGTCGAAGAGTTCGGCGTGCATCAAATGGACCTGGCGAAGGTTCGGCGCTGTGGGGTCGCTGCGCACGCGGGAGCGATGCTTGACGGTCGTTCCCATGTGCGCGTCACCTTCGACGCCGAAGCCCTCGATCAGCAGAATGCGATCACGCGTGGGTTTCGACATCGTGTGCGTCGGGCTGGCCGCGACGGCGATGATGTGGCCGGTCATGAGCCCGGGAGCCTGTAGAGCTTCGCGCGTGCGTCGCGGTCGGCGATGGTTGCTTTGCGGGTGTCGAGTTCGGTCATGATCGTGCGGCGGCGGTCGTTTGAGAGCGAACTCCAGCTGCCGATTTCAGCCATCGAACGGCCGCAACCGAGGCACCAACCTGTCGTAGCGTCAATGGCGCAGACCTGTACGCAGGGGCTTTCGATGATGCCGCTCATGCTTCCTGGTAACGCGGCCCACGTGCCGTCACAAGCAGCTTTGAAACTGGGCAAACGGGCCGCTATCATCGGCCGTGAACCGTCTCTCAAGGACTTGCAGCCATGAACCTCGATTTCACGCCGGCCGACGAAGCCTTCCGCAAAGAGGTGCGCTCGTTCATCGCCGAAAACCTGCCGAGCCAAGTGAGGGGCAAGGGGCGCAACCAGTATGAAGGCAAGGACGACTTCATGGTCTGGCACAAGGTTCTCTACAAGAAAGGCTGGGTCGCACCGTCGTGGCCGAAGGAATACGGCGGCACCGGCTGGACCTCGACGCAGAAGTACATCTTCAGCGAAGAGTGCGCGTCCGCCGACACGCCGGCGATGCTGCCGTTCGGCCTCGCGATGGTGGGGCCCGTCATCTACACGTTCGGCAACGAGGAGCAGAAGAAAGATCATCTGCCGAAGATTCTTTCCGGCGAACGCTGGTGGTGTCAGGGCTATTCGGAGCCGGGGTCGGGTTCGGACCTTGCGTCGCTGAAGGCGACCGCCGTGCGCGAAGGCGACCACTACATCGTCAACGGGCAGAAGACGTGGACGACGCTCGCGCAATACGCGGATTGGATCTTCTGTCTCGTTCGGACCGATCCGAAGGCCAAGCAGCAGGAAGGCATCTCGTTCCTGCTCATCGACATGAAGACGCCGGGTGTCACGGTCAGGCCGATCATCACGATGGACGGCGCGCATGAGGTGAACGAAGTCTTCCTCGACAACGTGAAGGTTCCGGTGACGAACCTGATCGGCAAAGAGAACGAGGGCTGGACCTATGCGAAATTCCTGCTCGGGCATGAGCGTGCCGGTATTGCCGGCGTCGCGCGTTCGAAGCGCGGCGTCGAGCGGTTGAAGAAGCTCGCCGGCGCTGAGCAGGATGGGGTCGGCAAGAAGCTGATCGACGATCCGATGTATGCGCGCCACATCGCGGAGCTTGAGATCGATCTGTTGTCGCTTGAGTTCACCGAACTTCGCACGCTGGCGCGGGAGTCGAAGGGCGGGCACGGGCCCGAGGCTTCGATCCTGAAGATCAAAGGCACCGACATTCAGCAGCGGCTGACGGAATTGACGCTTGAGGCGATCGCCTACTACGGCAGCCCGTACCGGCCGTTCGCGCACGACAAGATGTCGAACGAATATGTGCCCGGCCCGGACTATTCGCACGGCGCTTCGCAGAATTATTTCCTCACGCGGCGCACGACGATCTACGGCGGCTCCAGCGAGATTCAGCGCAACATCATTGCGAAGATGGTGTTGGGGCTTTAGCGGGGAATGGTGTTTGGGGAAGGGTGATTAGGGCAAGCACGCCAAAACCCATCCCCTAAAACCCAATCCCCCATTTGCCCCCGTCTCGCCAATTCGCTATCAGCATCGCAACACAGATAAACGGAAGTGCCCCAATGTATTTTTCCTTCACCGAAGAGCAGACGCTGCTTCGTAATAGCGTCCAGAAGCTCGTACAGAACGACTACACGTTCGAGTCACGGCGCGCGATCGCGAAGAGCGAGGCGGGCTGGAAGCGCGAGAACTGGAAGCAGTTCGCGGAACTCGGGCTGCTCGGTGCGCCTTTCGCGGAGGACTTCGGCGGGCTCGGCGGCGGGCCGGTCGAGACGATGATCATCATGGAAGAGTTCGGGCGCGGGCTCGTGATCGAGCCCTATCTCGGCACCGTCGTTCTCGCCGGCGGGTTCCTATCCCACGGCGGGTCGAAGGCGCAGAAGGAGCAGTTCATTCCCGAGATCGTCGAGGGCAAGCGCGTGTTCGCGTTCGCGTTCGCGGAGCCTCAGGGACGCTACAACCTCGCCGACCTCGCCGTCACCGCAAAGAAGTCGGGTGCGGGCTACACGTTGAACGGTCACAAGGCGGTCGTGATCGGCGCGCCTTGGGCCGACAGCGTGATCGTGACCGCGCGCACAAGCGGCGGGCAGCGCGACGAGAAGGGCGTCTCCGTCTTCGTCGTCGACAAAAGGGCGAAGGGCGTTTCGTGCCGCGACTACCCGACCGTCGACGGGTTGCGCGCGTCGGAAATCACGTTCGAAAACGTGGCGCTGGGCGCGGATGCGCTGATCGGCCATGAGGGTGACGGGTTGCCGCTGGTCGAGCGCGTGGTCGACGAAGGGATCGCCGCGCTGTCGGCGGAAGCCATCGGCGCCATGAAAGTCTTGAACGACACGACCGTCGAGTACTGCAAGACGCGCAAGCAATTCGGCGTGCCGATCGGCAAGTTCCAAGTGCTGCAGCACCGCATGGTCGACATGTTCATGAACTACGAAC
>JBKJZU010000017.1:0-14453 GCA_046715015.1 Micropepsaceae bacterium | reverse complement strand
GGCGAGCGAAACCTCCGGCGGCAGCTTCTCGAGCACGGCATCGGTCAGCGCCTTCCCAAAGCCCAGGCCGCCGACCACGATCGCAACCTTCGGACGCTGGTCGGCGGTGAGGTCGTACGCGCGGGCGTACACGGTCATGGGTTTGCGCCCGTCGGCGCCGATCCGGGGCAACGGCCCCGCGCTCGACGTCTCAAGCAAGGCGGGGTCGGCCGTCGCGGTGGCGAGCGCAGCCGCAGGGGCCGCGATCGCGGACGGCGCATCGGCCATCGGCCCGCCAAGACCCGTCCGCGGCGCGTGCGCGATCTTGATGACTTGTTTGGGTTCCGCGTCCGCGCCGCTGCCGACAAGCGAAACCACGACGATGGAGACGAACACCAGCCCCGCGGCCGCAGCCCCGATCGTGCGGGGCAGGCGCCGGCTGTCCAACGCGCCCACGACCTTCGCGGTCAAGGCGGGAATCCATGTCAGGGACATGCCAAGCGCTCAAAATGTTTCAGGCGGGGCGCAATGTGCCCCGCCTGAGAAGATGCTTTCAAGTCAACGTCCGGCCGAAAGCCCTATTTCGGGCGATTTGGCGCAGTGTTCGACACGATTTCTTGGCCGCGCAACAACCGCAAAGCGTACGTTAGTTGGAAGTCGTCGAATTTCTCGCCAACCTTCGGTTTCACGACCGGGCCGACATGCGGCTTGCGCCCGCCTTCCTGCGCGTTCAGATGCTTCGGCAGGTTCGCTTCCGACAGACGGTCTTTCGCCTCCGCTTCGCTGTCGTCCTCGGCCTTTTGTTCGACCAGGATGTCCGGATCGATGCCCGTCGCTTGGATCGAGCGTCCCGACGGCGTGTAGTATTTCGCCGTCGTCAAACGCAGCGCCCCGTCGACGCCGCCCGAGAGCGGGATCACCGTCTGCACCGAGCCCTTGCCGAACGAACGCGTGCCGACGACCCGCGCGCGCTTTTGATCTTGCAGGGCACCGGCCACGATTTCCGAAGCCGACGCCGAGCCTTCGTTCACCAGCACGACGACCGGCACGCCCTGGAAGATTTGGCCCGAGCGCGCGTTGTAGCGCTGCGTATCGCCCGCGCGCCGTCCGCGCGTGGAGACGATTTCGCCTTGATCCAAGAACGCGTCCGAAACGGAGATAGCTTGATCCAACAACCCACCCGGATTGTTCCGAAGATCGAGCACGATGCCGCGCAGACGGTTGCCGATCTTGGCCTTCGTCTGATCGACCGCTTTTTCGAGCCCGTCTTCCGTCTGCTCGTTGAAGGTCGTGACGCGGAAATAAGCGATGTCGCCTTCCTGCTTCCAGCGAACGCTCTCGACGCGAATGATCGCACGCGTGATGACGATGTCGAGCGGCTTCTTTTCGCCCTTGCGCAGGAGCGTGATCTTGATCTGCGAGTTCACCGGGCCACGCATCTTGTCGACGGCTTCCGTGAGCGTCAGCCCCTGGATCTGCGTCCCGTCGATCGTGGCGATCAGATCGCCCGTCTTGATCCCGGCGCGCGCCGCGGGTGTGCCGTCCATCGGCGAGATCACCTTGACGAGCCCGTCTTCCATCGTGACTTCAAGACCAAGCCCGCCGTACTCGCCGCGGGTCGTAACCTGCATGTCCGAGAAGTTCTTCGGGTTCAGGTAACTCGAGTGCGGGTCGAGCCCCATGAGCATGCCGTTGATCGCGCTTTCGACGAGCTCGCCGTCTTTCACTTCGCGAACGTAGTCGTTCTTCACGCGTTCGAAGACGTCGCCGAACAGGTTCAACTGCCGGTACGTGTCGGTACCGGCGATCGCCTGACCGATCACGACGGCGGCAATCGCGCCACCGACGGCAGACACGACAGAGATCATGGATTTTTTCATGGACTATCCGCTCACTTTTTGTCTAAGGGCCGCAAACCAAGGCACCGGGTCGACCGGCAAATTATTGCGGCGAAATTCGATGTAAAGTCTCTCGCCTGCCTGCACGTTTCCCGGTCCCATCCGCCCGACCGGTTCGCCGGCGAGCACCACTTGGCCCTCAGCGCCGTCTACTTTCGAAAGACCAGCAAGGAGAACATGATAGCCGCCGTTGGCCGCGATGATCAACATTTTGCCGTACCCGCGAAAGCTGCCGGCATAGGCGATTTTCCCGTCACACGGAGACGTGACCTGCGCGCTGGGCCGTGTTTGGAGGTGAATCCCCGCCAGATGCCCGCCCATTCCGTCGGCGGAACCGAACCGCGACGTGAGTTCACCGTTAGCAGGTAACGTCAACAACCCGCGCAACTGATCGAGCGGCGTGTTCCGTGGCTGCCCGGCGGCGGCGATCTGAGCCTTCATCGTCGAACCTGCCGCAACCGGCCGCTTTGAGTCCTCGTTCAGGCTTACAATCAGGGCGCGCAAATCCGACGCTTGCTCGGCCAGCGTTCCGATCCGGGCCTCGGTCGCCTTCAACTGGTCGCGCGTTTGCCCCGCCAGATACCGGCGCTGGGTCAAAAGTTCGCCGAGCACGTTGCGATCCTTGTCGAGCGCCTCGGCCGCCGCGGCCACTTTCAGCCGCTCCTGGGCAGCCTTGCGCCGCATTTCGCGCAAGTTGGCGAGGTCGTTGCTGAGCGTGCGGGCCTGCGCCCGAACCGCAGGAACAACGGCGGTCAAAAGCATCGCCGAGCGCGCCGCTGCCGTCGCATCGTGCGGCTGCACGATCAAAGCGGGCGGCGGTTCGCTGCCCATGCGCTGCAAAACGGCGAGCAACGAGGCGAGCTTCCCGCGCTGCGCGATCAAGGCCCGCATGCCGTCGGCCTCGCGCGTCTCGAACATCGCAAGCCGCTGCTCCACGACGTTGAGTTCGCGCTCGCGTTCCTGCGCCGCGCCGGCCGCCCGGATCAGCTGCGCCCGCAGTTGCTCCTGCTCCTTCGCCAGCTGCACCGCCGACCGGCTCAACGTCTCCACGTCCTGGCGGTCTTGGCGCAGCTGATTTTGGATGTCGTTCAGCTTCTCGTTCGGGTTACGCGCCTCCGCCGCCGCCAGCGCAACGCCCGCGGTGAGCGCCAGAAACGCCACCGCTCCACGTTCAAGACTTTTCCGACGCACGACCACGAGAGGACCAGATAGAATCACTATGGCGATTATTCGTCGGGATTGGGGCGAAGGTCGAGGTCAAGCCCCTTTGGTCTGGTGCACCACCGTACTGATCCGCCGCGCGATTTCGTCGGGATCGCCGACAAAAGCGTGCCGTTCCGACAACATGCGCGCATTCAATTTGTAGGCCCGGGGCACGCCGGTCGGCAAATTGATCCCCTCGATCTCCGCGTCGCCCACGCCCTCGAGGTGCTTCAAGAGCGCGCGCAACGAATTGCCATGCGCGGCGATCAAGATTTTCTTGCCAGCTTTCAGCTGCGGAACGATGTCGCTCGTCCAATAGGGCAGGACCCGGTCGACGACGTTCTTCAGGCTCTCCCCGCGCGGCAGCGCACCCTCGGGCACGCCGCCGTAGCGCGTATCGAACTTCGGAAAGTCGGGATCGCCCGTCGCGACCAGCGGTGGCTGCGTCGCATACCCGCGCCGCCACTGATGCACCTGCTCCTTGCCGAACTGCGCGACCGCTTGGGCCTTGTTCTTACCCTGCAGCGCCCCGTAGTGCCGCTCGTTCAGCCGCCAATCTTTGACGACCGGAACCCACATCAAGTCCATCGCTTCCAAGACCAGCCACAGCGTCTTGATCGCCCGGCTCTGCAGCGACGTGTACGCGAGATCGAACGTGTAGCCCTCGCGCTTCAAAAGCTCGCCGGCGCTCCGTGCCTCGGCAACGCCAAGCTCCGACAACGGACTGTCGCGCCACCCGGTGAAGATATTGAGCTTGTTCGCCTCGCTCTGCCCGTGGCGAATGATGACAAGATCGTAGTCGCTCCGCATGACCCTCTACCGCAGCCCCGTGAAGAGAAGCGGCGTACGCCAAACGCATCGGCTCAGCAACCAGTGCCGCTCAAAAATCGTAGCTATCCTTCGGAACGTCGCGGGCCTTCTCGCATTCCGCCCGGAAATCGTACGGCACGTCGTCGGTGCAGTCGGGCCACTTCTGCGTCGTCAGCCAAAGCTCGACAAGGCCCAGGCGCGCGCAGAGCTTCACGAAGCGCTTGTCATGCCGGATTTCCGGCATGCCGTGCCAGAACAGCATGCCCGTCGTGTAGCCATCCACGCCCATCACGTCGTCGGCGTTTCCGCGCGGGCCGAGATAGGCCTTGTCCAGCACGTCGTACGCCGCATCGACGAGACCCAAATGCGCCGCATAAACCAAGCGCGAGACGTCGATGCAGCCGGTACGCGCGGCATACCCTTCGAAAGCGCCCCGCCACGCGGCCAAGTTCTCGGGCGTCGGGTTGCGTTTGGTGGCGATGAAAGTGAGGCCTTCCTTGAACTCGCGGAGCGGCCGGTTCGCCGCTGGATCCAGCAGCTTGTCGATGGCATCCCATTCGCCCAGGAAAGCATAAGCGCGCATCAAATTCGCGACGGGGAAGCTCATACCCGGCGTGCGGTCGATGAGACCCTCAAGTACGGCAGCGGATTCCCTAACCCGGCCTGTCGCCATCATGCCGAGCGCCAGCATGTTGGCGTGAGGCGGATCAAGCGCGTTCAGACGAAAGGCCCGCTCGGCCACGTCGGCGCCTTCGCGCACGTAACCCGTCGCCCGCAAAAAGCGGCAGCTGAACATGTCCTTGTTGGCTGAGGATGAGCGTCTGATCTGCGCCATGGCAGCTTCGGCCCCGATGAAGCAGCCGTATGGCGGAATGACGAAGAACCGGGCCAACAGTGCGTCGGCATTCTGGGAGTCGATCGCAAGCGCCCGATCTGCCTCCCGCGTGATGAGCGCAGCGCTCGTCCGGCGTGTCGCGTGCGGCTCGTAGAAGCGCAGCCACCCGCGCGAAAAAGCAAGCCGCCCCCACGCTTCCGCGAAATGGGGCGCCTGCCGGGTCGCCTGTTCGAGCAGCGTGATATTGGCCGCGAACTCGTCCGGCGCGAACGACTTGGCACTGGCGCGCAGATAAAGGTCGTAGACGGTGGGGTCGATGGCCTTGGTTGAGAAGCTCGTAAAGGTCTGATGCAAAGCGTCTGCGATGGCTTCCGAGATTTCGTCCTGGACCGCGAATGTATCTTCAAGGCCTCGGTCGTAACGGTCAGACCATAGCGTCGTTTGTGAAGAAGCCTCGACAAGATGGGCCGCGATCCGCACGCGCGCGCCGGCGCGACGCACGGAACCGTCGAGCACGTGGCTGCATCTCAGCACGCGCGCCGCGTCGCCCTTCTTTTCGCCGCGAAACTGAAAGCTCGACGCCACCTTCCAGAGCGCGCCAGAAGCATGTTCGGCGTAGGTGGAAGGCCTACCGAACTTGGGTCGGAGGCGATGCTTGCCACGCTAGGTCTGTGATTTGTTCGATCTGCGTCGTGCTTGATCTTGCCACTTGACGTTCGACGGCTTCGCAAAAAATTGGATCAAACCAACCCTTCAGCCGTGGCCAAATGGCTTTGCCGCCCTTGCTTCGAAGCGTCAGCGCCAGTCCTTCCAGATACCCGTCGAGGTCGAGACCTGAAAAGTCTTTTTTTCTCCGATCAATGAAGCCCTGTTCGGTTTGGGTGACCCAGGTGAAAAGCCAAAAGCCCCATTTCATGCGCTCGGCCTCGGTCAGACTCTCGAAGCCCTTTTGTCCTCTAATATGGACATCCAACAGTTCTGGATTCTCAGACAGTCTCAGCAAGATTTCGTTGTTATGGCGTATCAAATCGCGGGCATTTGCTCGGGATACTTCTCTTCTTGCACGGTCAATTTGAAACGCGAGAAAAAAGAGCGTCAAAACCACAGCGATGGATCCGACTATGTCGCTAACAACACCGACTTCCGCAATTGACATCGATAGGTCCGCTTAAGTTTGGACTTGGTGCAAATCGAAGGATCAAAGTAAGCCCCGGCACGCTTCGCCGAAAGCGCGGCCTATTTGTCGGGCTCGTGCCTCTACCCGCGGTTCCGAAGAGAGACGACGTACGCGAAAACCGCCGCGGCGGCAACCGCGGCGCGGCTTGATGGGACGCCGCGTCCGCTACGCCACCACCGCGCCCGGGCGGCCCGCTTCGATGACGAATTGGCCGGCCGAGCCGCCGCCGCTTTTCGGGTCGCGCACGTTGTCGACACGCCCCGATCCACTGGATTTGATGGCAATGACCAGAACCGGTTCTCTGCCGGAGACGGTGCGACGTTCCACGGTCGTGAACCCCACGTTTTTCAATGCGGCGCTCACTTCGGCGAATGGGCGGAAGCAATAGACTTCGGCGGGAAACGCACGCACTGCGGCTTTGTCGGCGTCGGTTCGAAACACAAGCGCCAAGCGCCCGCCCGGCTTCAACACCCGCGCGATCTCGCGCAGCGCCGCGTCAAGGTTCTCGCAGAAATAGATCACGTGGACGCATAAGGCCTTGTCGAACGCGTTGTCGGCGAAAGGCAATGCGTCGACGGCGGCGATGGCGACGTCGACCCGGCGCGCCTTTATCAGCTTTCGGTTTCGCTCGACGGCGATCTCGACCATGAGTTCGGAAGGGTCCGCGCCCGCGACACGTCCTTTTGACGCGCGTTCGGCGAGCGCCTCCAGGCTGCGTCCGTGTCCGCAGCCGATGTCGACGACATGATCGCGTGGTTGAACATCGAGAGCATCGATGGCGCGCATGTTTTCGGCAAATGTCTCGCGCGCCATGACGAAGGCGACGAGGCGTCCGAGCAACCCCTTGGCATGTCGTGCCTGCTCGGCGATGAAACGAGGTCTTCGCATAAGCTTATGCTCCTTCCAGTCGCGCAGGCGCAACGCCGCCGCGCGCAGCGATCTCTGCAAGCCGCGCTTGATATTGCGGATGCTCGGTCCCCATCAGTCGATCCCACCACGAGAAATAGAGGCCGAAATTCGTGCGGCCGTCCTGGTGATGGAGGTCGTGATGCGTCGTGGTGTTGAGCCAGCCGAACAAGCGGGAAGGACGACCTGAAACCGGCGACAGCTCGACGCCCGCATGCCCCATGACGTTGCGCACGATCTGCCACGTCACGAACACGAAGACCGCAAGATCGTGCATCGGCACCAAGGTGACCCAGATCGGCACGAACGCGACGATGACGATCGCCTCCGGCACGTCGAACGCATACGCGGCCCACGGGGTCGGAGTTTTGGATTTGTGATGCGTCCAGTGGAAGAGCCGGAACAGCCGCGGATGGTGCATCGCCCGGTGCGTCCAGTAGAAATAAGCGTCGTGAGCGACGGTCATAGCGACGAGCGTGAGCGCAAAATACTCCCATCCCCGCACCGTGAAGTCGTCGTAGACGGTCAGCCACTCGGCCTTCGCGGCGAGATATGTTCCAAAGCCCGTCAGAGAGAAGATCAGGACCGTGCGCAGAGAGGCGAGAACCTCGCGGCGGTAGTCGCTTGCCGTCGCGACGCGCGCTTGAATCTTCCGTGCTTTGAAATAGGTGTTCCTAAGCGCCCAGATGATCAAACTGACAAGACCTGCCGTCACGAGATAGCGGCCGCCCTCGATCGACAAAACAATCGGCAGGACAGTGCTGACTTCGCCAACGAATTGATCGAACGCGCTCACGATGTTGCTCCGGCAGTTTGAGTGGGACCGTCCGACAAAGGCGATGCCGGCGCCGTCTGCAGCAGCGGGCCGAGATTCATCACCACACGCTCGGTCGAGAGCTTTCCGCTTTGGTCGAACCTGTAGAAGGCGACAAAGGGCAATTCGACCTCACGCCCTGACGGCGCAAAGCCCATGAACGCGGCTTTGTGCATGCCGCACAACCGGCCTTCGATCACGATGTCCAAGTCGGTGAAGCTCTCGCGATCGGTGACGTTGCGGGCCCCGGCAAAGGCGCCATCGAGGCGCGAGAAGCCGATATGCTCGTGCGCGGCGCGGATCGCATCGGCATTCGCAAAGGGGATCGCGTTGTAGTGCATGATCGCACTGTCGGCGAACGTGGCCATCACGGCCGAAGCGTCGTGCTCATTCTCGGCTTCGAGATGGGCGCGCAGCAATTTGCGACGGCGCGTCCGTTCTGCTTCGTCGACTTGCATGGCTTCACTCCTTGCTTCGGGGGTTGTCATTCGGCGGCCGACGGTTGCGCGCGCCGCCGGCGCCTCTCGCGCCACACGAGCAGGGGCCAGACGAGCGGCGCGGCGAGCTGGGCGATCAGGTTCTTCGGAATCGGATCGGGATCGATACCGACCTCTTCAAGCGGCTCGTCCAGTGGATGACGGAACGTGCCGAACATGTGGTCGAAGAGCAGCGTCAACGGCGCTAGATTGCAGGCGCCGCGCGCATAGTCCTTGCTGTGGTGCAGCCAATGCGTCTTCTGCGTGACGATGAGCGCGTGCACAAAGCGGGGCAACTTCTGCATCACGTTGGAATGGTTGAGACTGCCGAGGAAATTCATGAGGGCTGCGATCCACAGCATCACGATCGTTGGGGCTCCCAGGATGACGAGCGGTCCGTAGACGATGAGCGCGCGGATCGTTGCCTCAAGGAAGTGGAGGCGCACGCCCTTGAACACGGTCATGCGGTCTGGGTTGTGGTGTAGGGCGTGGATCGGCCAGGCGAGGTTCCAGCCGTGATAGGCGCGGTGCTTCCAATAGTCGAAGAAGTCGACGATGAGGACGGCGACAAGTACTTGCCCCCAAAGCGGGAGCGCCGCCGGCCAGAGACCGAGGTTTCCCTGTGCGGCGAGCGTGCCGCCGATGACCGCAAAGAGGATCAGGAGGGCGCTGCGGCCGAGGGCGTCGCCGAATACGTTGCCGAGACCGTGGATCAGGTCGTTGACGACTTGCCCGTCGCTGGTCCACAGCCAATCCGGCCGATCGGGAAGGACAAGCTCGAGCGCCGCGATCAGCGCCATGTTGATGATGGTGAGCGCGAGCGATGTCAGCGCCGGGTCGAAGCCCACCGAAAGGGCGGAATCGAATGCGAAGAGTTGGCCCGCGAAGAGCACCGGAAATGTGAACCAGGCGGCGATGGATTTGACACTGGCCAAGGACGGCTCCCCCTCCGGATGCATTCCGGGAGCGGACCTTGCCGACGAAAGGAGGCGGCGGCTCGCCGTGGCCGAAACGCGGCTAGCCGAACTCGAAATCGCCTAGCCGATTCCGAAAATCTCTTGAGAAATCAAGTGACTACGGCTTGCGCGCCGTTGATGGGATTTGCGGGCGCGGCGAGGGCTTGCGTGCGGAATTCGGATGGGGTGAGGCCCGTCTCCGCCTTGAAGGCGCGATTGAAAGGGCCGAGGGATTGGAATCCGGCATCGAGCGCGATCGTCGAAATCGGCACCTCGCGCTGGCTCGGGTCGGCCAAGGACTGCTTCGCGTCGGCGAGGCGCAACTGATTGAGGAAAGCGGCGAAGTTGCGATGACCGAGTTGCCGGTTGATCAGGCGGCGCAATTTGTATTCAGCAACACCCAGCTTGAGCGCGAGGGCGCTGATCGTAAGAGCCTCTTCCCGGTACGCGCGGCCCTCTCGCATGAGGCGATCGAGCTTTTGAGCGATTTTCGCGTCTTCGTCCGATGTCGCTCGCGTCGCTTGCGGCAGGGGCGTCACGGGCCGAGGCTCCGGCACCAGCGCGAACAGGTCGGGGTCCGCTCGCAGCAGTGCGCCAATGCCGGCCAATCCCAAGAGGAACAGGACGACCGCCGCCAGTGGCGACAGGGCATCGGCCGGGCGCCAAAAGATCTCGGACGTTTGCACAGCGATGACGGATACCGCGTAAAGGGCGCCCGCAGCGAGAATCGGACCGCGCAGCCGCCGCCGGGATTCGACGAGGTCGTTGCGCCAGCCGGTCCAGATTACGACCAGCACGTGAATCATGAGCGCGGCGCCGACGAGATTGTGAGCGAGAAAGAATCCGGAGGAATCGGCGAGCCTACCATCCGTGAGCACCGCCGCAACCCCGATCGCGAGCAAGAGTGCCGCCGGCGCGAAGCGGACAGGCTCGAGGCGCGGGCGGTCGCCGAACAATTCCGTCGCAAAGGCCCAGAAGAGACCCGCGCCCATGACCGAGAACACCCAAGCGAGCGGCAGGAGGACGCCGAGCGCCTCGCGAATGGCGGGCTGCTGCGTCAGCGTGTGACCCGCTGCCGCCAAACAAAACAGCACGCCGGTGACGCGCGCCGGCGTGAACGGCGGCCGCGCGATCGCGATGGCGACCCCAACGAACGCGCCGACTGCGCCGCCGCGGATCAGGATCTCGAGGATCGATGCTTCGAGCAGGGGATTCACATCGGAGGACATAGGGACCGAGTCGTGCTGTGGCCCGACATGTTACACCGGCTCGGCGACGAACAGCGCGCGCTCAAGAAGGCCGCGGTTTGTTGCAGGCTGCTTCGCGCGCATTTGCGTTATCATTTCTTCGTATTGGGGCGCACCCATCAGTTTAGCCAGTTGATCGGCATGTGCTTCCCGAGCCTCGACCATGCGCTGCGTCGAGTTCACAAACGTCTGGGTCAAGTCGACGCGGGACGCGAGGCGCCATCCCGCGCGCGCAAGCATCGCCTCATAGTCCGTTTCCGCCTCGACAAACTGAGGTCCTGCCGCGAGCGCTTCGGCATAGTCCTCCGCCCGCAGGTTCGCAGCGATAAAGATGACCGTGAACGCCATGCGTCCGTTGTCGCGGATGGCGCTCCGACATTCGCGAAGGACGCCAAGCTTGTCGGGCAGACAGCACAACACGTCGGAGTGGGAGATCGCGTCGAACGCCTGCCCCTTGAGCGGAAGCGCGGCGCCATCGGCCTGCGCGACGAAACAACGCTCGCCGAGTCCGTCCGCTTCGACACGCGCCGAGGCGACGCGAAGCCCTTCAAGCGGCAAATCGACGAGAACGGCCGAACACCCCGTCAGCTTGGCGAGATAGAGGCTTGGCCACCCGGCGCCGGCGCCGACCTCAAGCAGCCTTTTTCCGGGCGCAAGAGCCAACGCTTGCGCGATGCCTTCGGCTTCTTCGCGCGTTGTCCAACTCGTTCCGCCATAGGCGCAACCGCACACGCTGCGCTCGATCGATTGAATCACCGGAGACGTCGCGTATCGGTACGACTGATTGAACTGCTCGGTTGCCGTGCGTTCAGGCTCGCTCCGCGTCATGTGACTCTCGATCAGCGTTTCGTCACGACCACTTCGAGATATTCGCTGGGCACGATCAGCGTGTCCTTGCCGCCGCGATTCATGCGGGCCAGCAGGTCGACGAGGTCTGCCTGCAGCGCGTTCTGCCCATTGGGGTCGAGTGCAGCGAATGCGCGGTTCGTGGGGCCGTAGTAGGTTTTGAAGATGCTGAGCCAGTGGTCGACGGACTTGTAGCGGAAGTTGAAGATCTGCTTGGTCGTCTTCACGTCTTGGCCGGGAAAGAGCTCGGCAAGGCGAGCCTCCGTGCCCCAGAGGGCGGGCGACTTGAGGCCCGGCGCGGGCGGCACGTGTTTGCCGATGGTGCGGAACAGCTGGCCGATGAAACCGTCCGGCGTCCAATTGGCGAGCCCGATGCGGCCGCCCTTTCGGCAGACGCGCGCAAGTTCTGCGCCCGATTTTTCTTGGTTGGGCGTGAACATGACGCCGAATGTGGAGAGCACGAGGTCGAAGCTGCCGTCTCCGAAAGGCAGCGCCTCGGCATCGGCCTCCTGGAACGCGATGTCCAGTCGCTCGGCGTTCGCGCGTTCCTGCGCGCGCTCCAGCAGCGCGCCGACGTAGTCCGTCGATATCACTTTTGCGAATTGGCGTGCCGCCGCGAGTGAGGCGTTGCCGTTGCCGGCGGCAACGTCAAGCACGCGCTCCCCGGCGCGGATGTCGACGGCATCGCAGAGGCGCTCGCCGACAAGCTGCAGCGTGGTGCCGACGACGGCATAGTCGCCGGCGGCCCAGGTGGCCTGCTGACGCTGCTTGATCGCGGTGAAGTCGGGTGATGGTGACGGTGTGGTCATGATGCGATTCCTTGTGGACGGCGGACGAAAAAGTTGAAGATGATCGATGCGATACAGATGTCGGTCGTGCTGACGAGCGCGGCCACGCCGACAAACATGGTGCCGAGCACATACCCGGCCATCATCTGGCCGCTGGAAAAGAGAAAGGCTGTTGCGGTCAGCCAAACCGTCGCAACGCCACACGCGAACCGGCGCGGTGCACGGTTGGGCGGCAACGGACGTTTTCCCACCAAAAATCTGATGCCGTAGTTGTAGAACAGATCGAAGGGATGAAAAGGCAGTATGGCACCCAGGAACGCGGTGCCCGCCAGCGCAACCAGTATCCAAGGCGAGGCCAAGGCCGTGCCGATCGCTGCGAACGTCCCGCATAGTGCCGGTGACCAACGAAGCCACGGCGCGACCTCGGCGAGCCAGGCCTCATCGACGGTGGTGAATCCTTGAGTGTGCAGCCTCTCTGCGGTGCCTGGAGAAAGCGTCGTCATCGTTTCCACCTCATGCGTTGTTATCCGTGGGTACGATCAGCCGGAGCGCCTTCGACGGGCAGGCCGTAAGCCGCCCACTCCGGAAACCCGTCTTCGAACCGTCGGATCTTGAAACCGCGCTTGCGCAACAGCGCGACCGCTTCAAAGGAAAGAACGCAATAGGGACCCCGGCAATACGAAACGATCTCGCGGCCGCGCGGCAGCTGCGCGAGGCGTCGCTCAAGGGCTTTGAGTGGGATGTTGATGGCTCCGGGCAAATGACCGAGCGCAAACTCGTCCTCGGGCCGCACGTCGAGAAGCGTCACCGACTTCTCGCGCAGGCGTTTCACGAGTTCCGTCCGCGACACGGGCTCTAGTGAATCGCGCGCGTCGAAGTATTGCGAGATCACCTGCTGCGCGTCCGCAACGTTCGTTTCGGCAACGCGCCGGAGGGCCGCCAGAAGATCAATCACCGACTTGTCGGTGAGGCGATAGAGAACGTTCTTGCCGTCGCGGCGCGAGGCGACCAGCCCCGCGCGGCGAAGTTGCAAGAGATGCTGCGAGGTGTTTGCGACCGAGAGTCCAGCGACCGCGGCAAGCGCCTCGACCGGCCGTTCGCCTTGCCCCACGTGCTCGAGAAGTTCCAGCCGATGGCCGTGCGCGAGCGCTTTCGCGACCAATGCAAAACTCTCGTAGAGCGCTCCTTTGGGGCTTCGGGTTGACATTGTTTGGATTATCACTCACATATTCAATAGATCAATTGAATGATATCAACCTCATCGCGATTGTCAAGTCGGCCTCATGCGTGACTTTCTTTTGGCTAACGAGCCCGCCATACGTCTGGCGGCATTTGGCGGCGTGCTTGCGGGCGTGGCGCTGCTGGAAGCCGTCTTTCCGCGCCGTGTGCGATCGGTAAGCCGATGGATTCGTTGGCCGAACAACCTCGGTGTGACGTTCCTGAACACAGGGCTTGTGCGCGTCGTGTTTCCGACTGCGGCAGTCGGCGTTGCGCTTGCTCTTGAGGGCCGCGGCATCGGACTCATTCCGTGGTTGGGTCTGCCCGACGTTGCCGCTGTCATCGCCGCTGTCTTGATCCTCGACCTTGCGATCTATCTTCAACATGTGATGTTTCACGCCGTTCCGTTGCTGTGGCGCTTGCATCGCATGCACCACGCCGATCTCGATTTCGATGTCACCACGGGCGGGCGGTTTCATCCCCTCGAAATAGCGGTGTCGATGATCCTCAAGCTCACCGTCATCACTGCGCTCGGCGCACCGGCGGTTGCCGTTCTCATCTTCGAAGTGCTGCTGAACGCAACGTCAATGTTCAACCACGCGAACTGGCGGCTCCCACTCGACGTTGATGCCGCGCTTCGCTGGCTCGTGGTGACGCCGGATATGCACCGGGTGCATCACTCGATCGAACCGCGTGAGACGAACAGCAATTTCGGCGTCAATCTTCCGTGGTGGGATTTTCTCTTCGGCACCTACCGCGCGCAGCCGGCGGCGGGGCATGATGCAATGACCATCGGCATCGTGCAATTCAGACAGCCGCGCGATCTCTGGCTTGATCGCATGTTGGTCCAGCCGCTTCGCGACGGCCAACGCTCCTATCCCATCGACGCGCCCGGGCGTCCCGCTTCGATGACGAACCGTCCGGCCGAGCCGCCACCGCTCTTCGGGTCGCGGACGTTGTCGACCACGCGCAGATCGGTCGTCATCGTTTTGCGTGCCGCCTCGCACATGAGGTACCCGCGCTTGCGGCTCTCGAAGAACTTCACATGCGGATTGTCGGGCAGCATCGCCGCGAACTGATCGTAAGGAATGCCTGCCGAGGTGATCGAACTCGCCACCAACTCCGTCGCCACCGAAGCGGATGAGGGATTGCGGAAGTCCTCTTTCACGTCGTTGACCCAAAACGAATGGATGTCGCCGGTCACGAAGATGGGATTGGGCATCTTCGAACGGGTTAGCGCTCCGATCACGCGCTCCCGCGCGCTGGGGAATCCGTTCCAATCGTCGGTCCACCAGCCCTC
>JBKJZU010000016.1:0-7122 GCA_046715015.1 Micropepsaceae bacterium | reverse complement strand
TCGCCGGACCGTTGTGCAGCGTTTCGAGCTGGTACTTCATCGCCGCGGGCGAGATTCCGCTGTCGATCAGCGCGTAAGCCTTTTCCAAGTTCTTCGCTTCGGCGTGCAAGACCATGCCGCAGACATATGTGAACATGCCGCCCGGCGGGTTCATGTACGCGACCGGCTTGCCTTCGCGCTTTAGCGAGGCATGCGTTTGGTTCCAGGTGATCGCAGCAACAACCTCGCCGGAAGCGAGACCTTGGCTGAGTGAGGTTTCGTCGCTTGAGATGAAGCGTGCGTTTGCCACGAATTCGCGCAGCTTTTCTTGGACCATCTTCCATTGGTCGTCGGTCTTGTTGTAGGGATCGACGCCCCAAGTTTTCGCGATGAGCGTGACTGTGTCGTCAACACCGTCGAGGCCCGCGACCTTACCTTTGTATTTCGGGTCGAAGAGGATCTTCCAGCTTTCTTTGCCGACGTATTCCGGCGCGAGGTCGGTGCGGTAGGTAATCGACGTGTTCGCCCAATATTGCGGGATGAACCACGCCTCGGTTTCCGACTTCATCATGCCAGGGATGTTCTTCAGGTAGTCCGGAATGTCATTCCAGTGCTTCAGCTTCGTCACGTCGATGGGCTGAATAATGCCGGCTTCTTGCCAGCGTCCGAACTCGTACGAGCAAGGGCCCATGACGTCGGGCTTGTAGCCTGTGCGCATTTTCGCGAAGGCTTCGTCTTCGTCGGCCCAGATCGCCGATTGCGGCTCGACGCCGTACTTCTCTTTGTATTCGGCGACGAACGGCGGGTCGGCCCAATTTTCCCAGGTGAAGAGCAGCGGCTCGTCGCTGGCCGCTTCGGGCGCGGTCGGGGTGCCCGTTGTGTCTGCCGGCTTGTTCGATTGGGTGTAGACGAAATAGCCCACGACACCGATCAGGACGATCGCAATGATCGCAATCAAGGATCTGTTCATGCGGTTCTTTCCTTAGGAATTGTTGCGACTCTCGGCACAAAAAAACATGCGGTCCGCCGATTAGCGAACCGCATGCCCAATCACGTCAAGCGGATTGTTGCCGCTGCCAGCTTACGGCGTCGGCGGCGTTGCCGGGTCGGCCGGAGGCGCTGCCGGGTCGGCCGGAGCCGCCGGGTCCGTCGGCGCTGCCGCCGGATCGGTCGGAGCCGCTGCCGGGTCCGCTGCCGGATCGGTCGCTGCTGCCGGGTCGGTCGCTGTCGCGGCCGCCGGGTCCGTCACCGCCGGATCGGTCACTGCCGTCGCGTCGCCTTCGGGCGCCTTCGCCATCTTGTTCGTGTAGTACCAGTAAGCCGCGACCGCCAGGATGACGACCGCGATAAAGAGGAACAGACCAGTTCTATTCATTCTTTCTCTCCGTTTATGGCCGCCATGGGTGGGCCATGAATCCCCGTTTCGTCGAGCGATTTCAGAAGTGGAACCCGCGTTGCCGCTTACAAGAAAAAAGGCAGCCGAGGCCGCCGTCCTTGCAAGTCCCTCACCGCACGCTCTCGCACGACTTGCGGGAAGATTAGCATTTCGGATAACCCCAACAAGCGCGGCACGGCGGCACACCCTTGGGCGTTCTGCCGCAGAACGCCAGCTTGAACCGGGCAGAATCGTTAGGCTTTCGAACAATCGCCGGTTGCTGAGCCCAAACGTCGCGGCCTATGCTGCGGCGCACGATCCAAGGCGGGGGCTTTGGGTCTTGGGGCGTCGCGGAACCTTCATGAACGTTCATCGAAGCGCACTCTCGGAAGAGGCTGGGGCGTCGCGTTTAGGCGCTGCCGAAGTCGAAGCGTTTCTGAGCGCGAACCCCAACGTTCAATACGTCGACTGCGTGTTCGTCGATCTGTGCGGAAACGTGCGGGGCAAGCGAATTGCGAGCGCCGAGCTCGAGAATGTTTATCGCAGCGGTCTTTCGATTCCGATGTCGATCTACTTCTTGGATTCGCGGGGCGACGTCGTCGAACGCTTGCCGCCGGGCGGCAATGCTGCGGGGACAGCATGGCCTGTTGCAGGGTCGCTCGTGCGCGTGAGTTGGGCGCAGCGGCCGCACGGACAAATGCTGATGTCGCTCGCCGATGCAAAGGGCGAACCCTATTTCGGCGAGCCGCGCAATGTGTTGAAGCGGGTGCTTCGGCGCTTTGAAGAGTTCGACGTTGTTCCGGCCGTCGGTGTCGAACTCGACGCTTACATCGTCGATCGTGAGCGCGGCAAGGACGGCGCGCCGCATGAACTGGCGTCTGTGGACGCCGAGGCGGTGAAGATCATCTGCGACGAGATCGTTGCGGCGGCCGGCGTGCAGTCGCTGCCGCCCCTGTCGGTGCAGAGCGAGGGGGCGCGCATTCGCGTGAGCTTCGCGATCGACAGCGATGCCATAGCTGCCGCAGATCATGTCGTATTCTTGCGTCAGGTGGTTCGGGCCGTGGCGCGCAAGGAAAAGCGGGATACCCTGTTCATGGCGCGCCCATTCCTTGGAAGGCCGGGTAGCGGCATGCGCTTGACGGTCGATCTCAAGCGCGCCGGCGAAAGTGTGTTTTCGACCAATTCTGGTGGCGACCTGGCGCGGTTTGCGGTCGGCGGGCTGCAAGCGTTGATGGGAGAGGCGCTGGCAATGTTCGCGCCCAGCGTAAATGCGTTCCGGCGCTTCGGTGGCGAGGCGGCCGTGCCCCGAAACCGGCGGTGGGGGTACGGCAACTCTTCGGCAAATATCTCGATCACAACGGGCGGCGCGGCATCCACGGTTACACATCGGGTTGCCGGCGCGGATGCCAACTCGTATCTGGCGATTGCAGCGGTTTTTGCCGGAATGCACTACGGGATTGGGCAGAATATCGATCCAGGGCAGGCGGCCGACGGCGATGTCTCGGCACTTGTCGATCCGACGTTACCCGTCAACATCGACGCGGCGTTGCTTGCGCTGGAGAATGGCAGTGTGATGCGCGAGTATTTGGGACCGGCATACGTCGACCTGTACTGCGCGACGAAGCGGGCGGAGCTTGAGCGGCTCCGCGACTTCATCCCGGCACACGAGTACGATTGGTACGCCTAAGCGGCACCCATCAGAGCGGTATCTTGTTCGGCGCGCGGCAGCGTGAAGTAGACACTGGTGCCGATCGCGAGCTCGCTCTCGATCACGAGTTTGCCGCCGTGCAATTCGACAAGTGCGCTCGAAACCGGGAGCCCCAGGCCCATACCGCCGTTGTTTTGGTAGCCGGCGGTTTCCGCCTTTTCGAACGGCTTCATCACACGCGGAATGTCGGTTTCGTCGATGCCGACACCTGTGTCGTGAATCCAGATTGCGACGCCGTTCGCGTCGGCGCGCGTTTCGACGGTGACGTAGCCGTCGGAGCTGTTGAACTTGATTGCGTTCGACAGAAGGTTGAGTAGCACTTGCTTGATCGCGCGTTTGTCCGCCTTCACGAACGGCAGTTCCGGCGTGTTAACGCGGAACTGAATGCCCGCTTCGTCGGCCTTCGGCTTGATCGTCTTAATCGCGTCGTTCACGAGTTGCGACGGGTCTACCGCGACGAACTCCAATTCGAACTTGCCGGATTCGATCCGCGCCATGCTGAGCGCGTCGTTGATCAGATCGAGCAGATGCTGGCCGGAGCGGTTGATGTCGCTTGCGTATTCGGCGTAGCGCGGGGGGAGGGCGCCCAACATCTCGTTCCGCATGACGTCGGAGAACCCGATGATCGCGTTCAAGGGCGTTCGCAGTTCGTGGCTGACGTTGGCCAGGAATTCGGACTTTGCACGGCTGCCTTCCTCCGCGCGTTCTTTCTCGGATTCGAGGCGCTTCGCGAATTCGCTGAGTTCGCGGGTTTGGGTTTCGAGCAAGTTGCGCGAGGTTTCAAGTTCGTCTTCGTGGGCCTTCAGCGCGGTGATGTCGGTCGCGACCGCGATCTTGCCGCCCTCAAGCGCGCGGCGCTCGCTGACCAACAGCCAACGCTTGCCCGCTTTCTGCAGTTCGATCGTGCCGGTGTTGCCGGAGGAGTCGAACATTTCGAGCGGAGCCGCAGTGTCGGCGCCTTCGCCAGGGGACTTCGCGCGCTTAAAGATGGCTTCGCGGGACTCGCCCGCGCGGATGCCTTCGATGCCGTAGAATTCCTGGAACCGCTTGTTGCAGACGATGAGATGGTCATCGTGGTCCCACAGGACGAACGCTTCCGCGGCGTTTTCGAATGCCGCTTCGAGCACACGCTCGACCGCGTCGACCCGGGCGTCAGCACGCTTTTGATCGGAGATATCGAGGACGATGCCCGAAAGGCGGCCCTCGTCGGCGCGGAGCGTGCGGTAGTGTTGGCCTTTCGCACGCATCCAGACCCAGTGGCCGTCGGCATGTTTGGCGCGGAACGAGCGGTCGTAGCTGTCGGCGCCGGAGCGCACCGCGCCTTCAATCGCGCTCAAAACGAAACGATCGTCCGGGTGGATCAATTCTTCCGCTTCATCCAGCGACATGATCCGCGGCTGCTTCCCACGGCCCAGGAGCGCGTTCATCGCCCCGGACCAATAGAGGCGGCGGTTTGCGATGTCCCAGTCCCAGATACCGCACTTGGCGCCGCTGACCGCGAGTTCGAAGCGTTCCTCCGTGCGGCGCAGGACGCCGTCCACGCGGGAGGTGCGTTCCATCTGATTGAGCAACGCCCAAGCGAGGGCTGCGCCCAACAAGCTGGGTCCGAAGATCATGATCGAGTAGAGCGGCAACGATTGGTACCACTGCGACAGCGCGTCGGCGGCGCGGACGACGGTGACGAGCCTGAGGTCGTAGCCTGGCAGCAGGCGGGTCGTGGTGAGATAGTTCGCGCCGCCGTCGGCGATGTAGCGAAGCGACGGGGTCGTCGAGACGTTTGCAGGAATGACCGAGGCCGCGTGTGCGTAGAGCGAGTCATCGATGGTGGTCGAGGCGATGCGGCGGGTTTGCGCATCGGCCAGGATGACGCCGACGCTGCGGCTGCCCTGAACGCTTTCGAGCAGGCTGGTCAGATAGCGCGGGTCGATCAGCGCAAACACAAACTGTCCGGCGATGCTTTCGCTGCGCATGCCGATCACAAACGGGCTTTTGCCGAACTCGTTGTCCGCGATCGTGCCGGAGACAAAGCGCACGCTTTCCGGTGTTGCTGCGAGCTTCTGCAGCAGGTTCATGTCGCTTAAGCGGCGCGGCTCGATCGGCGTGCCGTTCTTGTCCCAAGCAACGTTGCCGAGTGCGTCTGTCGCGACCACGTTGATGAGCGCGGGGTCGGCTGCGACGGCGGCGCTGGGCGAGATGCGCGCTGCGCGGTTCAGCATGACTTGCGTGCGGTCCAAAGCGCCGATGACCAGGGCGCCGGTGACGGCGACGAATGAGCGGGATTCCCGCTCAACCCCTTCCAACGCGATTGCGTGATCCTTGCGCATTTGAATGGAGGCCGCCGCGGCAACCGAGAGCACGGTCGCGAGCGTTCCCAATACAATCCAAACCGACGTACGTCGCTTCGCCGTCATCCCCGACCAAGCGCTTAGCGCGCGTGCCGACGATGAACGCACCGTAGTTGTTGTGGCCATTGCCATATTTTGATCGCACAGACTCGAATCAGGTCCAGGCGCCGAGTATGTCGGGCGCCTGAAGGCTGCAACACCCAGTGCGTTCGATCTGCAACAGGTAAAGCGGGAATCGTTGCCGCGAAGACTCAGCCGAGCGTTTTCTCGGTGATCTCCTGCACGTTGCGGGAAAGGTTCTTTGCATCCTTGATGCGCATCAGGTGCTCGCGCATCAGTTTTTGGCGTTTGCCGTCGAAGCGACGCCAGGTTTCGAACGCGCCGCACAGCCTAGCCGCGACCTGTGGGTTGAGCTTGTCGAGTTTGATGACGTTGTCGGCCAAGAACGCGTACCCGGAACCGTCGGGGGCGTGAAAGCGCAGCTGATTGTTCATGACAAAGGCGCCAATCAACGCGCGGACGCGGTTCGGGTTTTGGATAGTGAACGCTGCGTGTTTGGTGAGCGCCTTGACCTGAGCCAGCGTGTCCGGACGACAGGAGCTTGCCTGCAACGACATCCACTTGTCGGTGACCAAGGGATTGGCCTTCCACTGGTCGTAAAACTGCTTCAGCGCTTTGTCGCGTTCATCGCCGTCCATGTCGACCAAGGGAGCTAGGCCGCCGATCTTGTCGGTCATGTTGTCGGCAGCGCGGAACTGCTCGAACGCCAGAGTGCGCGCCTCCTTCGTATCTTCTGCGGTCAGATAGCGCAGGCACATGTTTCGGAGCGCCCGGCGGCCGGCAGACGTGGAATCGGGGCTGTAGGGTTCGTTGCTCTTCAGCGATTGATACGTTTCGCGCAGCACGCCCTTGTGCGTGGAGGCGAGCGCCTTCTTGAGCGTTTCGCGCGCGGCATGGATGGCGTCGGGATTTGCATCCTCGATCATCTGAGCGATTTCCATTTCGCTCGGGAGTTGGACTGCGAGCGCCGTGAACGACGGATCTTTGCGCGCGTCACGCAGCAGTTCGCCGAACGCGTCGACGTAGAGTTGATCGACTTCCGGTGTCTTGCCGGCCACAACCTGTTTCGTCATGCGCAGCAGCGAGCCCGTGGCAATACTTTGCCCGGCTTCCCAACGATTGAAGGCGTCGGAGTCCTTCGCCATCAGGAAGGCGCGATCTTCGCCGTTCGTATCGACGTCGAAGCGTACGGGGGCCGAAAAGCCGCGGCCGATCGACGGCACGACGGGTTCGGCGACACCCGTGAGTTTGAAGGTCTGCTTCGCTTTGCGCAGGTTTAGGACGTGGGTTGTCGCCTTCTCACCGTCGTGCGTAACGGTGAGATCACGACCGCTCTTGCGTCCGACGAGGCCGACGGAGACCGGAATGTGCATCGGCTGTTTGGCTTTCTGACCGGGTGTCGCGGCGAGGTGCTGCTCCAACGTCACTTCGTAAGTTTTGGTCGCGGCGTCGTACTTTCCGCGCGCCTTCACGTGCGGCGTGCCCGCTTGCGCGTACCAGAGTTTGAATTGCGTGAGGTCGGCGTCGTTCGCGTCTTCCATTGCCTTGATGAAGTCGTCGCACGTGGCGGCCGTGCCGTCGTGGCGGGCGAAGTAAAGGTCGGAGCCTTTGCGGAAGCCCGCGGCGCCCAGGATCGTGCGCACCATGCGGCAAAG
>JBKJZU010000015.1:0-3824 GCA_046715015.1 Micropepsaceae bacterium | reverse complement strand
CCAAGAACGGTTTGCGCTATCCCATCGCACCCTACGGCATCCAGAACGACGTACGGGCGGGGCTTGGGGTCAGTTACGGCGGCGGGGCGACCTAGCGCGGAGGGCTTGGCTGCTTTAGCCTAGCAGGCCGCCCGCACCCCAACCGGCAGCGACCCAGATGCAGGAAGACGTCCTTCCGCAGAAGCTTGCAACGATCATGTCGATCGATGTCGCGGGCTATTCGGAGATGACGGAAGACGACCAAGCTAAAACCGCCGCCGAAGTCACCCTACTCCACCGGCACATCGCAGCGATCGCTGCCGAGCACGGCGGGCGTATCTTCAATACCGCGGGCGACGGCTTCATGCTTGAGTTTTGTTCCACGGACGATGCACTCGCGGCGGCAGACGCGCTCTGCGAGCACGAGGCGTTGCCGTTGCGCGCGGGCGTGCATACCGACAACGTCTTCGTCACCGCGACCGGCGACTTGTTGGGACATGGCGTCAACATCGCCGCCCGTCTGCAGCAGCTTGCCGATCCGGGCACGGCGATCATCTCGATCGACGCACGGCGCACGGCGCGGGGACCGCTGGCCGACCACCTGCGGCCGAAAGGCCTGCTTCACCTCGACAAGATGGCGGCGACGATCGAAGCCTTCGCGCTGATTCCGGCGAGAGGCGCGCGCACCGCGAAGGCACGCGAGCCGCTGCTGGCGGTGTTGCCGTTCGACAACCTGTCGGGCGATGAGGAGATGCAATTCTTCTCAGACGGCGTCTCCGACGAGATTCTTGAGGTGATCGTGCGCATCCCCGGTCTCAAGGTGATCGGACGCACGTCGTCGTTTCAATTCCGAGGCGCGCGTAAAGCGCTGGCTGCGGAGATGCTGCGGGCGACGCACATTCTCGATGGGACCGTCCGCCGCGCCGGAGCGCGGATGCGCGTGCATTCGCAGTTGACCGATGTGACGGGGACGCTGATCTGGTCGGAAAAGTACGACGCCGACGTCGCCGATGCATTCACGGTGCAAGACAATATCGCGGGACAGGTTGCCATCGCGTTGCAGCAGGCATTGCCGTGCCACAAGCGCCCGTCGCAGAAGGTCGATCACGTGGCCTATGACCTTTATCTGCGCGCGCGGCCGTTGGGGAAGGACCTTGCCGAAGACGAGGCGCGGCGTGCCGAGCCACTGCTTCAGCAAGTGATTGCGCGGGCACCGGATTTCGCGCAAGCCTGGGCGACGCTTGCGATGGCGCGTTCGATCGTGCTGCCGCCGCACGCGGACAGTCAAGGCGATCCCGACCACGAGGCGGCGCTTGCGGCGGCGAACCGGGCGCTCGCGCTCGATCCTGACTGTGCCGACGCGCTGATCGCGCTCGCCGTGCTCAAGCCTGCCTTCAGTTGTCACGGCGAGAAGCTCGAACTTTGCCAGCAAGCGGTGGCGCTGGCGCCGAACGATCCGCTGGCCGCTGCCGCGTGCGACGGTGCGCTCATCTCGGTCGGCCGCGTTCGCGACGCAATGCGGCATCTGGAGGCGGCGGCGACGCTCGACCCGTTGTCGCCGTTGTTCGTGAGTTCGTACGCGTTTCATCTGCGCTCCATCGGCCGAACCGACGAAGCGCTGTCGCGTATCGACGAGGCCGCGCAGCGGTTTCCGGATGCGCCCTGGATTTGGATCCGCCGGTGGACGCTGATGTTCCTGAGCGGCCGGCGCGACGAAGCAGCTGCGATGTGCGCAGAAGGCGCGCCACTACCGCCCGGCGTAACCGCGAAGGATACGGCGACGCTGCGCTTTGCTCACATGGTTTTTGCGATGCCTTTGCCCCAACGCGAGCAAGCGCTGCGCATGTTGCTGGATCCCGCGCGCGAGCCTGCACTGCTGCTGCAGTATTGTGCGTTCGTGGCGGAGGCGGGCTGCGCCGATGTCGCGTACGAATTCATGTTCCAGGCGCTCGACACCGGCCGGCCGATCAGCGGTCAAAACTATGGCGGGCGGGCGATGAGCCGCGCGTTTCGCTTGTCGACGCTGTTCGGGTTCGTGGCGGCGACGTTGCGCCGCGACGCGCGTTTCGCGACGTTCTGTGCGCGCGTGGGCCTCGCCGACTATTGGTGCACGTCGCAGAATTGGCCCGACTGTGTCGATGAGGTGAAGGATCTCTACGACTTTCGCGCGCTTTGCGAGACAGCATCAGCTTCGACTTCATCTTAGGGCTCGAACGCCTGCTCGGCCGCCCGCTGGCGCGCCGTGCGCCAGGGCGCAAGGCGGCGCCGGTGGGCGCGGAGCAGCGGAGCCTGCTATAGTGCGAACGGGATGGCCAGCGTCGGAAAGGGTAGTGCGCAGGGGCCGTCGCGCCTTCGCTCATTCGGGTCCGGATTTGACGAACACGAGCATCTGATTGTTGGCCGGCATTGCGACCGCCTCACGTAATATCAACCCCGCGCCTTCACCCAATTGGTCAAGATCAAGAATGTCGCGCACACCCCAAGTGGGATCGCGCGCCTTGAGCGAGGCGTCAAACGTCGCGTTTGACTGAGCGTTGTGAACACCCCCGCGCATGAACGGCCCATACAGAACAAGCAAACCGCGGCCTTTCAGTATTCGGCCAGCGCCAGCGAACAAACCGATGCTCGCCGCCCAGGGTGCGATATGGATCATGTTCATCGAAATGATTGCGTCGAAATGCGAGCCAAGCGTCGCATCCCATGCCGCCGCGGCGACATCAATATTCAGCGGTGCGCCAATGTTGGCGAGCCCTGAAGACCCGATCCACTCAGCAGTGCTTGCGCGCGCGTCCGCGTCTGGATCGCTTGTTTGCCAAAACAGGCCAGGCAGCGCGGCTGCGACGTGCACGCCATGCTCGCCAGTTCCGCAACCAATCTCAAGCACATGCCCTTGAGCTGGAAGGATGCCCCGCAACGCCTCCAGGATTGGACCCTTGTTGCGGCCAGCGGATGGCGAAAACATGCGCCGCTCGCCGCTCCTGCCCCGAGTCTCCAACGCAACAGGAGGCCGCGCATCGCCCTCGTCATTAGGTGAGTGAGTAGCCGCGCCGATATGACCATCTTTCTGGGCCACAACCGTACCCTAGCCTAATGGCAGAGGGACTCCAAGCCAGACATTCACGTCAGTGAAACACGACGCCTCGATCTCGCCGAGATCCGCCGTTGGCGTGCCGCAAGCCCAATGGCGGATCACAGGTTCAATCAGCCAATTCCGCGCGCAACGCAGCCAACACCAACGACGCGCGTTGCAGCTGCTGTCTCTGTAGCGCTCGATTGTTCGCTTTCACCATGGTTTGGACGCTGAGCGCCGGCAGTACGCGCGAATCTGCGCGCATCCCCGGGAAATCGAAAGAAGCGATCTCAAACCCAGTGCCGCTGAGCGAACCGTCGCGCGCCGCGAATCTGACGTGATCGTAGATTGCCGCGCTATACATCAGCGAAACGTCATTCAACGACTTCCATCCCATTTCCGCGATCCCGGACTGCTGATCGTACTGGATGAGTGCCGATTTCAGCGCCGCACTTCGTAAGAGGTTGAGATCGCCGGACGACTGCATCTCCACGAACGTAGCCGAACGCCACGCCGGCACTCGCGATACCAACACTTGCCGTAGTGCCTCGCCAAAAGCGCCAATTTCGTGCGCCGTGCCGGGCGCATCGGCGCGCGTTATCGCCTGAGATACGGTGTCGATGGCCGCCAAGCTATTGTCGAACACCGTCGCGCTCGCGCTCAAGCGACTTTCGATCGCCTCGAAGTCCGCGGCAACGCGTTCAATTAGGACCTGCTCTCTATTGCGATCCGCACGCGCGGCGTTCCAGTTCGACACCTGGATGCCGATGAAGAC
>JBKJZU010000014.1:0-15563 GCA_046715015.1 Micropepsaceae bacterium | reverse complement strand
ACGACGATGACTTGCGCGATGCCTTTGTTCAGCAGCGTGTGGGCGATATCGGGGATAGCTTGGCCATCGTTTTTCAGCCAAGCCTCTTCGTGCGGCATCATGCGTTCAAGCAAGGCAATCGCGATCGCCAACGCTATGTAGGCGATGTTGAAGACGAGCACAGGATGCCCGATCTGAATGCCGTAGGCGGCCGCTGCGACGGATGCCGCGAATAACAAAGGCCACCACGCGTAGGAGAGCGCTTGACGCATTGGTGTTCCACTGCGTGGAAGGCGGCTTTATAGACCCGCCCGGGCGCCGGCGAAAGAGTGTCCCGTCACGCTACGGCGCGGCGATATCCCGCGCCGTCCAGGGCATAAATCACGGTCTCGTTCTCGCGTCCGCGCAATTGCGTGGGTCCCACAAATTTCAACTTTTCGACAAGTTGGCGTCCGATGCGCATTTCTTGTTCGACCGCTTTTACCAAAGCCTCGCTCGCGACCAGGCGCGTGCCCAGTTCCTTCGAGAGCGATTGCAGGCGGCTCGCGACGTTGACGGTGTCGCCGACGACCGTGAACGTCATCAGCCGTTCGCTGCCGACGTCGCCCAGCATCACGTGTCCGTAGTGGAGGCCGACGCCGATTTGCACGTCGAACTTGCCTTGGGGAACGCGCTCGGCGTTCCAACGAGCGACTGCCTCGATCATCGCGTAGGCGCAGCTCAGCGCATCGCCGGCATCGCCATTGCCGCGATCGGGCACGCCGAACACCGCAAGCAAGCCGTCACCCAGGATTTTGTCCAGTGTGCCGCCGTGCTTGAAGATCACGTCCTCCATGCGGGCGTGGAATTCACGCAGGAACGCCATTGCATCTTCCGGCGGCATGGACTCGCAGCGTGTGGTGAAGCCACGGATGTCGGCGAACAAGACTGCCACGGCCTGGCGGCGCGTGGTGCCGAAGGGCTGCTCGCGCGTCGAGAGTTCGTCGACAACCTTGGGCGAGAAATGGCGCGCGAGATTGGCGCGCGCACGCTCCGACGTGGCGGCTGCGATGACCAGGCGGCGCGAGCGCCAAACGGCGACCGCGAGGCCGAGGGTCAGAAAGGCAAGGATGACGTAGTCGTACAACACTTTGATCACCGGTAGGTATGAAGGATCACCATATTCGCGCCACATCTCTTGGCCGCCGGTCAGCGTGAAGAACGTGCCGGGCGTCGCTGCGGCGCTCGCCACAACGGCGCCCCAGGCGAGCGTGATGCAGAGCCCCGTCCAGAGGATGAAGCGCGGCGAGTAGCTGAACGCGCCGTGGACGAGAAACGCGACGAAGAACAGGAGCGCGCCTTCCTTCACGGCCAGCGTAACCGGCGGCAAATCGTTAGCGAATGAATTGCGCATGATCAGGAGCCACGCGAGATAGGCGCAGTCGAGCGCGATGAAGACGTATTTCGCCCACGTGATCGCGGGCCAACGGCGCAGCGTTTCAAACTGCGCAAGGCCGATCGCGGCAATACCGAGCGGCAGCAGCAGCAAGAACAGCCAACCATCGCCGACGAAAGAACCGGTCGCTGCAAACAACAGAACGAGCGCGATCACGATCAGCGCGCGAACGGCGCACGCAAGCATGAGGCCCGAACGCTCCGTGTCGTGGAACGATGTCAGCAGCCGCTCCGCCATGCCCGGGTCGTAGCCCGACGGCACGACGCCGGCCACGAACGCGCGCAGCTTGTCGAAGATCCCCGCCACTGAATCACTCCACCTCTTGGCGGAGGACCATAGGCGAAGGGCGGTGCGGGCCTCTACAACCGGCGGTGCGTGTTCTCCACCGGAGCGTGCGGCTCAGTTGGCCCAGCCGAGCGGGGCGGAATAGATTTCCGCGGCTTCCAGGTAGCCGTAGCCGTTTCGCAACGCGTAGGTCGCAGGTTCCAGGATTTTGGTGTGGTCGGACGCCATTTCCTCGATGTCCGCTGGTGGTGCGCCTTTGTGGAAAGCCAGGATCATAGCGCGGCGATGCTCCGTCAGCAGGTCGATGAAAGCCTGCATCTTCTGCGGTGGGACGTAACCGCCGAGCGAGAAGTTCTCAGGAATCGTCGTTGCGAGTGCTTCGCGCATGGTCGGCGCGGCCTTGACTAGGTCCTTGAACAAGGCCTCCGGCGTTTCGAAGATGTGGGAGGCCTTGACGCCGATCTGCTCGAACAGCGATGAGGCAAAGCCGTAGCCGCGGCTCATCCAGCCGGGCATCATCTGGGCCGCGAAGCCGGCAAGCTGCATCGGCAGGTTGGCCACATAGTCGCGCGTGGGGACGCGGTCACCGCCGGCTTCGGGATCCAGGTACTCCCCGGGCAGAGGATCGTCGCTGTTGCGGCCTTGAAAGACGATCCGCCAGAGTTCGGTTTCGCGCTTCAGACGCTGCTGTTGCTGCGCCAACGTGAGTGCGGGACCGTCGTTCTCATCGCGCACCGGTAGGATGTGCTTCTCGAACGGCAGTAAGGCTTTCGTGGCGGCGACGATTTCAGGACGTGTGCCGGCAGGGAAGTTCAAGGCGCTCGCGCTCATTGCCGCCACTATCTCGCGCGCGATCGCGTCGATGGCGGCCACGCTGTCGGCCTTCAAATAGCGGTCGTAGAGCGCGAGCACGCTGTCTGTGCGGCCCGCCGGCATGAAGTAAGGGCGCCCGAAGGAAGCCACGTCCGAGTCGAAGCCGAGCAAACCCGGCACGCGTTCGGGGCGTGCGAACTCCTTCATCCTTTGCTTGCGTCCGAGCAGGCGGGCGACGATCGATAGTCTATGTTGCGGATCGGGGTAGAGCTCGGTTACTTGCGGCACCATGGCTTCCTGTGCGCGCTGCACCTCCCGGCTGAAACGGAGTGCGGCGAAGCGCCAGGTCGCAGCGCGCCCGGCGAGGAGCGCTCGTTGCGCGGCACGGGCGATCAGATCGTCTATCGGCTTGCCGTCCTGGACGAAGGGAGCCAAACGGTCGCGGAACAACGCGACGTCAATAGGATGCGCACTCGTATCAAGACCCATCTGACTGCCCCTACGCGAAGCGCTTCCCCGCCAACTATCCTTTTGCGCGAGGCTGCTTGACGCGCAAGTCAAATCCGGCGCACCGTTAACGCGTTACGTTGGTCAAGGGAACCCGGTGCGAAACCGGGGCTGCCCCCGCAACTGTAAGCGACGGTGCATCGGTCACAACGCCACTGATCTTTGAGATCGGGAAGGCGGCCGGTGAAGGGTCGCGAAGCCAGGAGACCTGCCAGCGTGAGTCACCCCTCGAGGGCGCGGCGGGCGCTGGCGAGACGGATCCCTCCGGCGTGGTGACGTGGAGTTTCTCAACCGTGGTGGTTGCGAGGCTCCTCGGGCACTTGGCAGGGATCCATGGGCCCGAAGTCACGAGCGCTTTGGGGTGCAACATGTCTCGTCTCGTTTTTTCTCTCCTTTCTTCAGCAGCTTTTGTTTCGCTTGCGGCGCCGGCCGCGCTTGCCGATGAGCAGGTCGAAAAGGTCGTTGTGACCGCGAGCCGGATCGGCGGGATTTCCGCCGACCGGCTTGGCACTGCCGTTACCATTTTGGATCGAACGCAACTCGAAGATCGGCAGACCGTTTTCTTGTCGGATGCTTTGCGCGACGTGCCCGGCGTTGCCGTCAGCCGCTTGGGGGCGCCCGGAAGCTTGACGCAGGTGCGCATGCGCGGCGCCGAGGGGAACCACACGTTGGTGCTGCTCGACGGTGCCGACATCAGCGATCCCTACGCGGGCGAGTTCGACTTCGCGGGGTTTGTCGCTGGCGACGTCGAACGCATTGAAATCCTCCGCGGAAGCCAGAGCGCGCTCTACGGCTCCGACGCAGTGGGCGGAGTGATCAATATCATCCCGCGCCGCGGCCGAGGTGCGCTTGCGTTCGAAGCTTTCGCGCAAGGCGGGTCGTTCAACACCTGGCAGACCGGCGCGAATGCCGGTTACGGCGACGACACGGCGGATGTCTTCCTCAGTGCCAGCCACCAGGCGACATCGGGCACGAATATTTCGCGGTTCGGATCGGAACGCGATGGCGAGCGGGACTCGTCGCTCTTCTTCAACGCGGGCCTGCGTCCGGCGGAGAACATCGAGCTTCGCGCTCTGCTGCGCTACGTCGACACGTATGCGGAGACGGACCCACAGGACTTCAGCTTCCCGCCCACGCCGACGTCGGGGTTCATCATCGACGGCGACGAGAAGACGACCACGACGCAACTCTATGGCGCGGTGTCGGCGGAGGTTTCCGCTCTCGGCGACCGCTGGCAGACGCGGCTCACCTACGCGTTCGCGGATGTGGCGCGCGACAATTTCGGGTCGCTGTTTTCGGCAAGCGAGGGGGACCGTTCGAAGCTGAGCCTTGTCTCCGGCTTCACGTTCGACACAGGCGAGGCGCAGCACAAACTTACAGGCGCCGTCGATTGGCGGTGGGAGAGCTTCTCGAATGCGGTGCCCGCTTTCTTCATTCTGGCAACCGGCGACACCGACACGACCGGGTTTGTCGGCGCGTATGACGTCTCGCTCGGCGCGTTCGACGGTGGCGTCGCGTTCCGGCACGACAGCAACGACCGGTTCAAGGACGCCGACACGTATCGTGTACAGGCGAGCTACCGGCTGACCGAGGCGACGCGTTTGCGCGCAACGGCGGGGACCGGCATCAAGAATCCCACGTACACGGAACTCTTCGGGTTCGATCCGACGAGTTTCGTCGGCAACCCGAACCTGAAGCCGGAAAAGTCCAAAGGTTGGGACGCCGGGATCGATCAAACGTTCGCCGATGGCGATTTGCGCGTCACCGCGACCTACTTCAGCGCGCGGCTGAAGGCCGAGATCTTCACCGATTTCAGCGTCTTTCCTTTCACCGCCGGAAACCGCACGACGACGAGCACGCGGCAGGGCATGGAATTGACGCTGCAGGCGACACTCGACGAGGATTGGACGCTCGGTGCGCAGTACACCTATCTCGACGCGGTGGAGAACGGACAAGAAGAGGTTCGCCGCGCACCGCACATCGCTTCGCTCGACGTCACGCGGCGGCTTGGCGACAAGGGTTCGATCACCGTGACCGTCCGCCACAACGGAGAGCAACTCGACAACGCGTTCACGCTGGTAACGCCGCCTATCGTGACGCTCGGCGCATTCACGCTCGTGAACGTCAATGTGAGGTACGACTTGACAGAGAACGTGCAGTTGTTCGGGCGTGTCGAGAATTTGACGGACGAACGCTACGAGGAAGTGTTTAGCTATCGCTCGCCGGGCATTGGCGCGTACGCCGGCATTCGTACGAACTTCTAAGCGGCGCCGAGTTGTTTGGCGATTGCTTGAATTCGCGTGGTGACGCCAAGCTTCGTCTTGGCGTTGCCGACGTGGAAGCGAACCGTGCGGGGGCTGATCTTCAGGATCGTACCGATCTCGGAGTCCGTCTTGCCTTGGGCAACGAGTTGCAGACACTCGCCCTCGCGATCGGTTAGCGGGCCGTCGCTCTTTCTCGGGTCGAGCAACTGGCGGAAGGCGTCTAAGCCGGCATGGGTCGCGCAACTCATCAAGGCGACGACGCGCGGCGACAAGTCGGGGTGAGCGCCTGAGTACGCGGCGTACCAAGCGAGCCGTCCGCCGCTGTGCACGGGGACAACAAGGCCGGTGAAGCCACGGAAATAGGATGGGAACAAGTCCCACCACTGCTCTTCGGTGTAGTGCTTTGCGATCCGCACATCGGTCATCAAAAACGGCTTGTCGGTAGTGTTGGCGTGGATGACAAGCGGATGTTCGCTGAGCAGTTGATCGGCGAAGAAGGCCTCGATCGATTCACGTGCGGGGGCGAAAATGATCGATTCCCCCATGTCATCGAACAGCTTCGTGGCGTCGAACCCGAGGGCCGAGGTGAAGCCGAAGCGCCCTGCGGTGGAAACGAGGGCTGTCCCTATGTCGGTGGCCGATCGGGCAGACGACAGCTGCGCCGTTAATAGCCTTAATGCCTCAAGCACGACCCATTCTCCGTGCACGCGAGTGCGACATAATGCTATACACGCGTCAGGCGTGATTGGCAACGCTGCGACCAGGAATTGTCTAGCGTTAAGTGGTTGTTCAGACGTGGGGAATAGTTTGACTTTTGGCCCTGCAATGGTCATATCGCAATTGCGAAGGCCTCAGTGCCTCGTATGCGCTCAAGCCGCGTGAACGGCTCGAGATCTAAAAGCGGTCTCTTCGATACCACTTTGAGCGCGAATTCATCCGGACTGCCCAGGTAACACGCGGGGCTTCCTCAACCCGCGAATTTTCGCGCCGGCGCAATCATTGCGCTCGATGCGCGCCGACTCGCATATTTGAAAGTGAACTTGAGTGAACGATTTTTCCAATTTTGGCCTTGAGCCGCGCCTTCTGAGGGCGCTGGAGAGTGAAGGCTACACGGTACCCACACCGATCCAGGTGCAAGCGATCCCGCATGTTCTTGCCGGCAAAGATTTGCTCGGCATCGCACAGACGGGAACCGGCAAAACCGCCAGCTTCGCTCTGCCGATCCTGCAGCGCCTGACGCAGAACAAGCGAACGCCCGCACCGAAGACGGCGCGCGCTTTGATCTTGTCGCCGACGCGCGAACTTGCGGCGCAGATTGCCGACAGCTTTCGCGCCTATGGCCGCTACATGAACGAAGGCGTGACCACGATCTTCGGCGGCGTCGGCGAAGGCCCGCAGAAACAGACGATGGCCAGGGGCATCGACATCCTGGTGGCGACGCCCGGGCGTTTGCTCGACCTCGTGAGCCAGCGGGCCGTCGATTTGAGCAAGACCGAGATCTTCGTGCTCGACGAAGCCGACCGCATGCTCGACATGGGCTTCATCCGCGACATCCGCCGGCTGATCACCTATTTGCCGCGCGAGCGGCAGAACCTGTTCTTCTCGGCGACGATGCCGGAGGAAATCGGTTCGCTTGCCGGCGACATGTTGAAAAACCCTGTGAGCGTATCGGTGACGCCGTCCGCGACCACGGTCGAGCGGATCGCGCAGCGCGTGATCCACGTCGAAAGCGCGTCGAAGCGTGCACTGCTGATCGAGCTGCTGCGCAACGACAACGACATGCAACGCGCGCTCGTCTTTACGCGCACGAAGCATGGCGCGGACAAGGTCGTGCGGGCACTTTCGGCCGCCGGCATCGTGTCGTCCGCTATCCACGGCAACAAGAGCCAGAGCCAACGCGTGAGCACGATGAACGCGTTCAAAGCGGGGCGCGCGCGCGTCCTGATCGCGACAGACATCGCTGCACGCGGTATCGACGTCGACGGCATCACGCACGTGATCAACTACGACCTGCCGCACGTGGCCGAGTCGTATGTGCACCGCATCGGCCGCACGGCGCGTGCCGGCGCGGACGGCGTTGCGATCGCGTTCTGCGACCGTGAAGAGCGGGCGCTGTTGCGCGATATCGAAAAGCTGACGCGGCAAACCATTCCGTCGAGCGAGTGGCGGGCGCGTCCCGGTGAAGTGCAGGCCGTCGACACGGCCGCGCGCGAACACAGGAGCGAGGAACGTCCGCGGCAGCACGGTCGCCCGTACAGCGAGCGTAAGCCTCACGGCGAACGTAAGCCGCATGGCGAGCGTAAACCGCATGGACCGCGCAAACCTCACGGCGAACACCGTGCGCATGCAGCAGCCGCTCCGCGCGATCCTCACAGCGAGCGTCCGAAGCACGCCGACGTCGCCCGTCCGCAACATGCCGATCGCCGCAACGGCGGGCACGAGGGCAAGCCGCACGGCGAGCGTCCGAAACACGCCGATGCCGGCCGCCCGCAACATGCCGATCGCCGCAATGGTGGGCATGATGCGAAGCCGCGCGGCGAACGTCCGAAGCACGCTGAGGCAGGCCGCCCGCAACATGCCGATCGCCGCAATGGCGGGCATGATGCAAAGCCGCACGGCGAGCGTCCGAAACACGGGGAGGCTCCGCGTCCGCACAAAGGACCGAAGCCGCACCGCAAGGGTCAAAGCCACAAGGCAGCCCAAGCGCACACTGCAGCCGTCGTGCGCGACGGCGGCGGCAACGCCCTGCCCCGCTTCTTGCAGCGCCGCGCGCGCTAAGAGACGTATTTGTCCAACGCTATTGCGGGCCCTTCGGGGCCCGCTTTAGTTTGCGGCGACACCTCCAAGAGGCGGCATATGCGCGAGAACAAGCTCCGATCCCTGTGGGCGAGCGGCAAAGCGGCGACGAATGCGTGGGCCCAACTGCCGGCCTCGTTCGCCACCGAGACGCTCGCGCATCAAGGTTGGGATTCGATCACCATCGATACGCAGCATGGCCTCGTCGGCTACGCCGATATGGTGGCGATGCTGACTGCGATTGCGACGACACCGTGCGTGCCGCTCGTGCGGGTCGGCTGGAACGATCCCGCCGAGGTGATGCGCGCCGCCGACGCGGGCGCGCTGGGCGTGATCTGCCCGACCGTGAACACCGAGCAAGAATGCGAGAAATTCGTCGGCGCGCTGCGCTATGCGCCGCTTGGCTACCGAAGCCTCGGGCCCAATCGTGCGCGGTTCTATGGCGAGGACTATCAGGCGAAGGCGAACGAGACGTTGCTGGCGATCGCGCAGATCGAAACGGCGGCGGGGCTTCAGAACGTCGAAGCGATCGCCGGCGTGAAGGGTCTCGACATGCTCTATGTCGGGCCCTCGGACTTGGGACTGTCCATGGGCCGCGAGGGGCGGATGGATCAAACCGACCCCATCGTCGTGGCGGCGATCGACAAGGTTCTGGCGACCGCGAAGAAGACAGGGCTCACCGCCGGCATCTACTGTGTCGCGCCGGCCTACGCGAAGCAGATGCTGAAGAAGGGCTTCGACTTGGTGACGTGCGTGTCGGACACCGGCTTGCTGCGCGCGGGGGCTGCGTTGCAGCGAGAGTTTGCGTGAACGCGGTCAGCGCGCTTTTGCTTCGATTTCCGCGAGCAGCTTCTTTGGTGCTTGCCTCTTCCATGCGATGGCGATGCGGTGAGCGAGTTCGTCGTCCTTGATTTTGGAGAGGCGAACGAGAACGGCGGGCCAACCCTTGTAGTGGTCGGTTTCGAAGTAGATTTTCGGCGCGTTCTGCATGAGGAACTCCTTCTCCTCGAGCGAGCACATGAGGACCAGGATGTCCGGCTCGCGCATGCGCAGCAGGAACTTTCCTTTCACCTTCATGCTGGGCGTGCCGTAGGAGCTGGCGTCTTCGATCGCTGGCAGCTTCGTCGCCTTCGCCGCTGCCTTGACGCGCTTGAAGCCGGGCATCAGGTCGCTCGGCACAGTGGCGGGCTTTGCGGGCTTCTTGGTTCGCGCTGTTGCTTTGGCCATGGCTCTTGCTCAAACAGTGACAATCGTTTCCACTTGGCCATCATTTTCTGCCGTTGCAAAGAGGAACGCCATGTCCGAACCCGTCATCCTGGTCGAGAAGCACGGCGAGGCCGCACTGGTCACGTTGAACCGGCCGAAAGCGATGAACGCGCTGTCGCGGGAGCTGCGCGGGCTGATCGCGGAGACGTTCGACAAGCTTGAGGCGGATCCTGGTACGCGGGTCGTCGTTTTGACCGGTGCGGGCAAAGCGTTTTGCGCGGGGCTCGATCTGAAAGAGTTGGGCAGCGGGTCGAGCAGTGTCCAAGGTTCGGTCGATACGCGCGATCCGGTGACGTCGATGGGCCGGTTCTCGGGACCCATCATCGGCGCGATCAACGGGGTTGCGATCACGGGCGGGTTCGAAGTCGCGTTGGCGTGCGACGTGCTGATCTGTTCCAGCGAGGCGCGCTTCGCCGATACCCATGGGCGTGTCGGCATCATGCCGGGTTGGGGTTTGTCGCAGCGGCTGTCGCGGACGATCGGCATCTATCGCGCAAAGGAGTTGTCGTTGAGCGGCAATTTCTTGAGCGCTCAGCAAGCTTCGGATTGGGGTTTGGCCAATCGCGTCGTGGCGCCTTCCGAGTTGATCCCGGCGAGCTTGAACCTTGCGCAGGACATGCTCTCACTCGAACCGCGCTGTCTTGCCGCCTACAAGAAGATTATCGACGACGGTTATGCGCAGCCTTTCGGTGAGGCGATGGCGACCGAACGGCGGCTTTCTTCGTCGGCGAACAAGGCGGTCAGCGCGGCCGACATCGAAGCGCGGCGCGAGGCCGTGCGCGCGCGTGGTCAGACGCAGAAGGGCTGAGCGCAATGGCAAAGCCGCTTTGGGCGCTCGACGCCACCGAAACCGCGAACTTGATCCGCAAGAAGCAAATTTCCGCGCGCGAGACCGTCGATGCGCATCTTGCGCGCTTGGATGCGGTCAATCCGAAGATCAACGCCGTCGTGCGCTCGTTGCATGATCAGGCACGCGCGGAAGCCGATGCGGCGGACCATGCGGTTGCGCGTGGCGATGCGGTCGGTCCGCTGCATGGCGTGCCGATCACGACGAAGATCAACACGGATCAGACCGGGCTGCCCACCGACAACGGCGTGAAGCTGTTCAAGGATTTGATCGCGAAAGAAGACGCGCCGCCGATCGGGAGCTTGCGGCGCGCGGGCGCGATCGTTATCGGGCGTACGAATTCGCCGGCGTTCGCAATGCGGGCGATGACGGACAACGTGCTGCATGGGCTGACGCTCAACCCGTGGCGCAAGGACGTGACGTGCGGCGGGTCGTCGGGTGGCGCAGGCGCGAGCTTGGCCGCCGGCATCGGTGCGCTGGCGCAGGGGAACGACATCGGCGGATCGATCCGCTGGCCGTCATACTGCAATGGTGTTGTGGGGCTGCGGCCGAGCGTTGGGCGCGTTGCCGCTTACAACGCTTCGTCGACCGTGCCACGCGCGTTCGCCGCGCAGTTGATGTCGGTGAACGGACCAATGGCGCGTTCGGTGCGCGACTTGCGGTGCGCGCTTCGACTCATGGCCGAGGGCGATCCGCGCGATCCGACATGGGTACCGGCGCCCATCGATCAGGGGCCGTTGCGCGCGCCGCTCGATGTGGCGGTCGCGATCGACGATGCGTTGCCGGCGCCGGTCAAAGCGACGATGCGGCGGGCCGCTTCGCATTTGCGCGAGATGGGTTACGAAATCGACGAGGTTTCGCCGCCGGAGATCGACCGGATCGCCGATCTGTGGTCGGACCTGGCGTTCTCGGAGATCGGGTCGCTGCTTCGGCCGTTTATTCCGGCGACGGGCGATGAGGATATGGGGCGGTTCGTCGAAGCGCTGAGCGAGATTAAGGGCACCGTCGACGGCGCGAAGTACCAAGCGGGCCTGCGCGAGCGCGAGGCCTTGCTGATCAAATGGCAGGTGTTCCTCGACAAATACCCGCTGATCATTTTGCCGTCATGCGCGGAGCTTTCGCTTCCAGCGGACCTCGACAGCCAAGGCGTGCCGGCGGTGCGGCGGATGCTCAACGCGCTTAAGTATCAGGTTTCGCTGCCGGTTCTCGGATTCCCGGGCCTCGCGTTGCCGATGGGCACGCACGAGGGCCTCCCGATCGGCGTGCAGATCGTGTCGCGCCGCTTCCGCGAGGATCTGTGCCTCGCGGCAGGTGAACTGATCGAGTTCCGCGAGGCGCCAATCACGCCGATTGATCCGACGTGGTGAGGGTTCAGTCCATCAGCTTTTGCGTCAGGTAGATGTAGTGCTTTGCCCAGCGATCGGCATTCATCGCAGGGTCGGCGTCGTTGGAGTGACCGCCGAACGTATTCTCATAGTAGATGTAGGGAACGCCGAGCTCGGCGAGTTTCGCTGAGAACTTGCGCGCGTGGCCTGGGTGGACGCGATCGTCTTCGGTGTTCGTCGTGATGTAAGCCTCCGGGTACTTCGCGCCGGATTTCACCTTTTGATATGCCGAGTACGCGGCTATGAACGGGCGGTCGCTCGCCACGTCGGCGTTGCCGTATTCGCTGACCCACGAGGCGCCGGCGGAGAGCTTGTGATAACGCAACATGTCGACGAGCGGGCTTTCCACGACCACTGCGTTGAAGAGGTCCGGGCGCTGCGTCATCGACACGGTCGTCAGCACGCCACCGTTCGAGCGGCCGTAAATGCCGAGGCGGCGCGGGCTGGTGACTTTCCTTGCGATCAGATCTTCACCCACGGCCGCGAAGTCATCGAACGCGCGTTGGCGATTTTCACGCAACGCCGACTGATGCCAGGCAGGGCCGAACTCGCCGCCGCCGCGGATGTTCGCAATCACGTACGCGCCGCCGTGCTCAAGCCAGAGCTTGCCCATCTCCGGCAAATAGACCGGCGGTTTCGAAACTAGGAAGCCGCCGTAGCCATAAAGCAATGTCGGTGTCGAACCGTCGGCCTTCATTTTTTTCGGGCGCACGAGGAAGTACGGGATCTTGGTGCCATCGCGGGACGTGGCCCAGTTCTGCTCGACGATGTGGGTTGAAGCGTTGAAGCGCGCCGGCAAGGCCTTAACGACGCCGGTCTTAGTCGTCGCGGCGTCCGCCCACCAGAGTTTCGTGGGTTCGAGGAAGCTTTCCGATGTCAGGAACATCAGCGAGCCCGACTTCTGGCTCGCGCGCACGATGAGCTGCGAGTCCTTCGGCAGGTTCAGCCGTTTGCCGCGCCAGCCAGCTGGCGTGCGTGCGTAAACCTCGATCGCCCCCTTCACGTTGTCGAGCAATTGGACGACGACGTGATTGCGCGTGATATGGACCCCGTCGATCGTCTGGCTGGCACTCGGTTGGAATATGAGCGCAGGTTCACGCGAGACATCCGACAGATCGAGACCCACCAACGTGCCGGTATCGAACTTGCCGAACTTCTCTTGCAGCGAAAAAATGATCTGTCCGTCAACAAGACCGCGCAGCGTCGAGCGCTGCGGCACGTTAAGCTTGCGCTTTTCAGCACCTTCGAGGAGGTAGAACTCCGCTTCGAAGAATCCGACACGGCGTTCGGCGAGAACAGCCGCTACCTTGCCGTCGGCGTCGCGCAGCACGCGTGGGGTCGTTGACGTGTCTTTGCGCTCACCCCGGAACAATTCTTTGGCGTCAGCCCAGGCTTGGCCCCGCTTCAGCTGGCGGATGACGAACGGGTAGCCCGACTCGGTCGTGTCGGCGTCGGAGGTGGGGCGGGCGACGAGAAGCGTGTCCTTGTCGATCCATTCGGTATTCTGCTTGGCGCGGTCGAGACGGAAGCCGTCTTTAACGAATGTCTTCGCTACGGCATCGAACTCGCGCAACTCGATCGCGTCGCCGCCGCCGTCCGATAGGCTAAGGATGCAGAGGCGGTCTTCGGGTGCGAGGCAATCGGCGCCCTTCATGAACCAGTTCTTGCCATCGGCCTTCGACAAAGCATCGAGGTCAAGAGTGGTTTGCCAGCGGGCTTTGCCGGCGCGGTAGGACGCGAGCGTCGCGTGGCGCCAGAGGCCGTGCGGGCGCTTGTCGTCTTGCCAAAGGCTGTCGACGCCACCGGCGCGAAAGTCGGGGTAGGACAAGCGGTCCTTGGCGGTGAGGATCGCGAGTGCCTCGCTGCGGTAGGTGGCGAAGCGCTTGTCGCCGTCGAGGCGTGCGGCCGATTTTGCGTTCTCCGCCTTGACCCATTCGAGTGCGCGGGCGCCATGGACATCCTCGAGCCAGAGGTACGGGTCGTTGTCACTTTCGGCGCTCACGGACGCACAGGAAGCCAGGCCGAACGCCGCCAGAAGGGTAAGAAACCGCATGTCATTGCCACCGTTGCCCAAAGTCGCGCCGTTTATGGCGAAAGCTGCGCGGGAGGGAAAGGGAGGGTTGAACCCCTGGTCACATCGGGCTCTGGGTGGCGCGAAGCCGATCGGAACAAGAGATTCCCGGGCGATTCCGCGCTGCACAAGAAACGGGCGGGCCGGCCAACCCGACTCTTGTGACAAGTGTACCATTGACCTTGTTGGCCCCCCCACCCCACCTTTCGCCCAAGCATTCGGGCAGGGAGGCCCTCGGTTCATGAACATTCTCCAATACAAGAAATTCTTGGCTGCCGGCGCGGCGGTGATCGTGGTCGCGGCCGGTGCACTCTATTTCGTCGGCGTGTATCCACCGTCGGGCGACCAGACGGCCGGTACGATCGTTCCGGCGGAGCGCTATCAGGCGCCGCAGGTCGATAGCGCCGACGTGCAACTGGGCGACCAAAGCGTTGCGAAGTTGATGCAGACGGATGCGTTCGAACTGATGGTCAAAGACCCGTCGTTCCGGGCGCTCGTTTCGGATCCGGGGTTTGCGGTTCTTGCCGCGCACCCGGGTGCGCTGAACGCGATTGTGCAGAATGCGCAAGCGTTTGAAGCGCTATCCCACCACCCGAAGGCCTTAGAGACGATCGCAAACAACGCCCAAGCGTTCGCGAATTTGTTCGATGTGAATGCAAAGGGGAAAGCGTTCGACGTCAACAACACGGATGCCAATGCGAAGTCGAAAGCGTTCGACGTCAACAACGCGGATGCCAACGCGAAGTCGAAAGCGTTTGACGCCAACAACGCGGATGCCAATGCGAAGCAGAAAGCATTCGACCTCAACAACTCCGACGCGAATTTGCGCCAGGCTTTCGACGCGAATGCGATTGACGCGATGGCACAAAACTCGAAGGCTTTCGAGGCGCTCGGCCAGCATCCGGCAGCGCTCGGTGTGCTTGCCAGCCACGCGCAAGCCTTCGAGGCGCTGTCGCATCATCCCAAGGCGTTTGAAGTGATGGTTGCGAACGCCGCGTCGTTCGCAGTCTTTGCGAAAGACCTGAAGGCGTTCGAAGCCGCGGCCCTGAAGGGTACCGACGCAATGGCGAGCGATGCAGCGGCGATGAAGCAGCTTGTGTCCGACGCGAACGCTATGAAGTCGCTGAGAGCCGACCCGCAAGCGTTTGCTTCGTTGGCCGACAATGCGGCGGCGTTCCAGAAGTTGGCGGGGGACGCCAACGCGGTCGCGGTGCTCGGCAACGTTCAAGCGTTCGATGCGATGGCGAAGAACAAGGCGTTCGAGGCGTACGGCAACCACCCGGTGGCGCTTGCTGCCATTGCAACCAACGCGGCGTCATTCGATGCGCTGGTGTCGGATGCCAACGTGATGGCTTCGTTTGCGGCGAACAGCCAGGTGCTGAACGCGATTGCGTCGAACGCGGACGGCTTCTCGAAGTTTGCGGCGAACCAGAGCGCGCTCGACGCGATGGCGAAGAACGCGGCGCAGTTCGAGGCCTTGGGCCGCCAGCCCGCCTTCTCGGCCTTGATCTCAAACGCCTCATTTGCCGCGGCCATGAACGACGCAAACTTCCAGGCTGCGTTGCGGCAATAGCCACACCCGTCTGATTCGTTAATACTGCAAGCCGCCCGGACCCTCCGGGCGGCTTTTGTTTTGTATTCGCCCCTTCCAAGCTTTCCCGGAAGTGATTCGGGGGACGAGATGCGCGCAGCCTTGCTGTGCCTCATTGCGTTGTGCGCATTCGCCGGCGGTTCGCGCGCCGACGAAATCGAGCTTGATCGTCTCGAAACGGAGGAACTCGACCTTCTCTATTTCGATCCGCCGCAGCCCTATCTCACCCCCTATGCGGCGCGCGCGGCGCTGAACTCGATCGAGTTTCAGAAACGCATCTTCGCGTGGAAGCCGTGGGAGAAGATCACGCTACTGCTTAAGGAC
>JBKJZU010000013.1:0-5243 GCA_046715015.1 Micropepsaceae bacterium | reverse complement strand
GGGTTGGGAAACGTGCAACATCCTTGAGCGGCTTTTTGGCACGTCCTGCCTGAACGTGCGTGCAACAGCGATTTCAGCGGGCGTTCATCTGCGCGCAGTCGTTGGGGTTAACGTCGGCCTCAACCAGCGCTTCGTTCGGCCAGTTGGCGGAGGTTTTCTTCGTGGTCGCCGCGTTCGATGCGATAGAAGGCAATGGCGGCCATCATCGCCATCCAGAACGTTAAGATGATCGGCACGTAGTAGGCGCCAAGGCGCCAGACGACATCGGGCGGCACATCTTCGGGTTTGACGCCCGCGTTGAGGCCCGCGAGCGCCAACACCACGGTCGCCGCCAATACGCCCAGGCCCGACACCATTTTCCGGATAAACGTCGCAGCCGCGACGAACGTGCCTTCGGAGCGCCGGCCGGTCTTCAATTCAGATTGCTCGACAAGGTCGGCCATCATGGCCGCGACCAGAATCTGAAAGCAGACGATGAGGCCGACGTCGATGATGCCCGCGATCAGCACAAAGAGAAAGATCACCTGCGGCGTGGCGCCTTCGAGCAAGCCCGCGAGTTTCAAAACGATCGGCAGCGGTGCGCCCAAGAACGCGATCAGGCCGATGATCATCGCGCCGCGCTTCTTTCCCATCGCACGGGTGACGACCGGCGCCATCAGCGCGCCGATGATGGCCGACAGGAACACACCCAGAAGCAGTCCGCCGATCTCGAGCGGCGTGAACTTCCAGAAGTAAGTCGCGATGTAGAACGCAAGCGCTGCCGAGAGCCCCGCGCCGATCGAGCCGAAGACGCTTGCCACGAACAACGCCACGAACGAACGGTTCGAGAGCGTCTCGTAAACCTCCGTGAAGATCAGGCGCAGCGTCATGCGGCGCTTCGGCGGCGCGGCTTTCAAGTACGGAATACGCGAATGTGTGCCCAGCGCCGAGAACAGGATCGATACTCCTATCAAGACGGCTGCAATCACACCGTATGTGGCGTAGGCGTCGCGGTTGAACTGACCGGTCGTGGTCGCGGTGGCGAAGGCCGGGAACAGCGCCATGAACATCATCACGGACATTGCGTTGCCGCCTGTCCAGCCGAAGAACAGACGCCAGGATATCAAGGTCGAGCGCTCGTCATAGTCGGCAGTCAACTCGGGGGTAAGCGCGGAACTCGGCGTTTCGTTGAAGGTGATGAACGTCCGGATCAAAACCGCGAGCGTAAGCAGGTACCAAAAGATCGCTTCGTTCGACCATCCGATCGGCGGATTCCAGAGCAAGTAGTACGTCGCGGCCACTGGGATTGCCGAGGCGTAGAGGAAAGGATGACGCCTGCCCCATCTCGAATGCAGATTGTCGGACCAATAGCCGACGATCGGGTCGCTGATCGCATCGAGGATGAGGGCCAGCGTGATCGCGAGGCCGACGGCGCCCGCGTTGAGGCCGATCACCTGGCTGTAGAAGATCAATAGAAAATACGCGAAGCCGCCGTCTTTGATGCCGTAAGCGACCGAGCCGAAGCCGAACGCGAGCTTGGTTCCAAGCGAGAGTTTTTCTGACTTCGGGACGGCTTTTTGCACGCAGGGTCCTTCGGTAGGCAGGTTCTACCTACCACGGATTTCCGGTGCTCCCGGGTCTATTTGGCGAGCTTCGCCTTCACGTAGTCGTAGAAGCCGAGCTCTTTGCCGCTGTGTTTGTACTTCGCGGCCTTCCAGTCCGACGTCTCGTTCTTCTCGGTGCCGTAGTACTGCTCGAAACCATAGTCCGACAGTTCCGGATTCGAAGCGACGACGAATCTGCCGTTGATCAGATTGCCGTCGGCGTCCTTCGTGTAGTCGACGAGCTTGATCGGGCGCCAGTTCCAGAAGCCCGAGCCGAGGGCGGGCGCGGTGCGCGGGAACTGCGGGCCGAACGTGCCGCGCGTGACTTCGCGGTCGGGGTTCGAGTCGACGTAGTGGACCGTGCCGTCGTCGTCGACCTTGAAGACATAGACCACGTGGCCCCACGGATCGTAGATGATGGAGCCCGCACGGATCGCGCCGCGTTCGATCTTGGGCGAGTAGAAGTCGCTGGCGCTGTAGCCGTTGTCGAACGTGTGTTCGATGCGGAACATCGCGGTCGAGACTGTGCCGCGCAAAGCGAGCAGCAGTTTCGCCGGGTCGGTGTCGGCCTGCCATTCGAGCTGCAGGCGCGCGACGACCTGGTTGCCTGCGTCCGAGAAACGAAAGTCCGGCGTCGGACCCGAGCGCGACATCACATAGAGCGGATAGGAAAACGGCAGACCGTTCTTCCACGCGAAATAGGCGCGCAGTTGATAGATGAAGTCTGCGCAGTCACCGTCCATGCGCAAGTTCGGCGGATCGGTGTCGCGATAAGGATTGGCCGTGCTCTTGAAGCAGGCGCCAGGGTCCTTGCAGTCGTGATGACCGAAGCCCGCTACGAATTCGCCGAAACGCTTTTCGTCGTCGGCGTCCCAGTGGTCTTTCTTGATCTTCCAGCTGCCGGTATCGGCGTGCGCGAGCGCGACGCTCAGCGCGAACGCGACGATGCCGCAAGTCAACGAACGGAACATGATCACCAAACTCCCCCGGTGGGCCCATGATGCCGGAGTTCGGCGCGAAGGCAAGCGCGTGCTTGGTTCGTTCCGCCCCGCTCTCGCAAAATTCGCTCATTTCTTGGGCACCATGCAGCCGGGCATCGGTGCTAGAGTGCCGGTGGCTGTTGGTCTGAATCACCCTTTGCAGTGAGCAAACCCCTCAATATCGCCCACCGTGGCGGCGCGGGACTTCGCCCGGAAAACACCTTGGCCGCGTTCACGCACGCGCTGGACATCGGCGTGGACGGGTTCGAACTCGACGTGCACGTGGCGAAGGACGGCACCGTTGTCGTGTTTCACGACGACGCGCTGAAGCCGGACATCGTGCGCGACGCGGACGGGCGGTGGCTCGACGGTGCGCCGGCGCTGATCAAGGACCTGCCCTATGCGGATTTGCAGTCCTACGACATTGGGCGGCTGAAGCCCGGTTCGAAATACGGGGCCCGGCATCCGGATCAAATGCCGGTCGACGGCGAGAAAATTCCCCGCCTTGCCGACGTGATCTGGATGCTCAAACGGTCCGGCGGGAACGAACGCCTTTGGATCGAGCTCAAGAGCAATTTCTTCGACCGCGCGCGCACTGTTGCGCCAGAAGCGATGGCCGAGGCGGTGATCCGCGTCTTGAAGCGGGAGAAGTTTCTGGATCGTACGGTGCTCGTCGGTTTCGACTGGCCGGCTCTGATCGCGGCCAAGAAATTCGCACCGAAGATCGAGTGCTGGTTCACCACGTTGCCGCAAAGCTACTTCGCCGACGGGCCGGTCCCTGCCGAACATGGGCCGCCGCCGAACGCCGAACTTGAGACACTGCGCGCGATGGAGCGTGCCGGCGCACCTTGGACCGGCGGTTTCGACAGGGCGAAGCATGCTGGCTCCGTCATCAAGGCGGCGAAGGCGGCCGGTGCCGACGGTTGGTTCCCGTTCTTCGCCGACATTAACCGCGCGACGATGACCGAAGCGCGCGGCCTAGGGCTCAAAGTCGGCGCATGGACGGTCAACAAGGCGGACGATCTTGCCCGCCTCACCGACCTTGGCGTGGATGGGCTGTGCACGGACTATCCGGACCGGTTGGCGGGATTGTTGAAGGGCTGAGCGCCCCTCCGGCACCGCGCGCACCGGTTGTGTGACGGACGGCAAATTGCGTTCCGGGACGTTTCTCGCCAGAATGCGGACCTTCCCTTGATGGTTCGGGTCTCAACGATGCGTTTCGGTGTTGCGTTTGTGGTTGGCGCCCTCTTGCCGCTTTCGGCGTGCGCGAGTTGGGGCATTTTGCCGTCGACGGTGGAAACCACCGAGTCGCCGTTCAAGAGCTACAAAAACGCCGAGGACGCCTATGCGCAGGTGAAGCCTTACGTTACCACGCAGAAGGAGTTGAAAGCGCGCGGGTTCGATCCGTACACGACACCGAACATCAAGGTGCTGAACTATCTCGACATGGTGCCGCGCTTCCTGCCGCAGCAATCGATGAAGCAGGAAGACTTGGATCCGGCCGTGCAATCGTGCCTGACCGCGCGCGAGCGGTGCACGGGCTGGCTGGCGGAGCCTTCGATTTCGTCGAAAGACCGTACCGGCAACGTCGCGCTCGACGTGTTGGGCTTTGAGCGCGAGACGACCGGCACGGGGTGGAAAGCCTCGATGCTGTTGCTCATTCAAGATGGCGTCGTCGTCTACAAGCTTTGGTCCGGCACACCGGCGATCCTTGAGGTCAAGACGGAGAAGAAGCCGCTTGGACCGTTTCAGGATCTCTCGGGCGCTGCGGCGGCGGCCGTTTCGGGCGCGGTGAAGCCCTGACGGTTAAGCGCATCGCCGTCGTCGGCGGCGCGGGATCATTCGGTCAATCGCTCGTCCGCGGTCTTCTTGAGACAACGGACTGTCATGTCATCATTTGCGGCCGCTCGCGCGAGAACGCGGTCGCGTTCGCCCGAACGCTCCGCACACCCGACCGCGTGTCGGTCGCGTTCCTGGATCGCACACGAGCGAACGCCGCGGATGTCGCGGCACTGAACGCGTTTTGCGTCGCCGATGCGGCGGGACCGTTCCAGGCGAGCACCTACGCGTTCGCACGCGCAGCGATCGAGGCCGGCGCGCACTATGTCGACCTCGCCGATGCGCGCGATTTCGTGGCGGGGTTCCGTGCGCTGGACGAAGCGGCCAAGGCGCGCGGCGTGTTGGCTGTGACCGGTGCGAGCACCACGCCAGCGTTGACGCAAGCGGTGCTCGACGAACTCTGCCGCGGTTGGAAGCGCGTCGACAGCGTGGAGGTCGCGCTCAGTCCCGGTGCGCAGGCCGCGATGGGACTTGCGGTCGTGCGCGCGATCTTGAGCTATGCGGGCAGGTCCGTGAACGTCTGGCGCTTCGGGCGATGGGAGACGGCACCCGGTTGGGGGCTGCTGCAGCGGGTTTCGATCGAAGGGCTGGGCAAACGGTTCGTGGCCTTGGTCGAGACGCCCGATCTCGACATCGTGCGCATGCGATTTCCGACGGTGCGGCAGGCCGTGTTTCGCGCGGGCGTCGAGCTCACGATCCTGCAGCTCGGACTTTGGTTGCTCACGTTTCCGGTGCGCTGGGGCCTCGTGCGCTCGTTGGAGCCGTTCGCGGAGTTGCTCCATGCCGTCGCCGCGTGGTTTCGCCGTTTCGGCAGCGAAAAGGGCGGCATGGTCGTGGAAGC
>JBKJZU010000012.1:0-2963 GCA_046715015.1 Micropepsaceae bacterium | reverse complement strand
CCCTTAAACGCGCGCAGCCAATTCCATGGCGCGGGCGAGCTCGATGTCCTTCATCGTCAGCCCGCCCGCGTCATGCGTCGTCAAAAGCACGTTGACGGTCTTGTAGACGTTGGACCACTCCGGGTGGTGGTCCATCCGTTCTGCAACGAGCGCCACCTTCGTCATGAACCCGAACGCCTGAACGAAGTCCGCGAACACGAACGACTTGACTATTGCGTCTCGCGAAGGTTCCTCGCGCCAACCCTGCAGGTCTTTCAGCGCGGCCGCACGTGCCGCCGCATCGAGTTTCTTGCTCAAGACACTCTCCCATTTCTGAAGCGGTCTGGTCTATCTTCGCGCAAGACCGATCCGCTGGCGAGGGCCTCAATGTCGAACGAAACGCTTTTTGAGCTGACCGCGCCGTCGATCGAGGACATCGACACGCTCGCCCGCGACACGTTCGAACGTCTTCCGAAGAAGTTTCGCGAACGTTGCGGCGAAATCGTCTTCCGCGTCGATGATTTTCCCGAGGACGACGTGATCCAAGAGATGGAGCTGGAGACGCCGTACGACATCTTGGGCCTCTTCCAAGGTGTCGGCATCACAGAGCAACAGGAAAGCGACACCACGCCGCGCGAGCCGAACGTCGTCTACCTCTATCGCCGCCCGATCCTGGACGAATGGAGCGACTCGGAAATCACGCTCGGCGACATCGTCACGCACGTTCTGATCCACGAGATCGGCCACCACTTCGGCTTCAGCGACGCCGACATGGAACGCATCGAAGCCGAAATGATCGAAGGCTAAGCGCCGAGCGCGTAGCTGCGCTCCATCCGGTACAAGCTTCCGTTCGAACTCGGGTAACTGGAAAAAAGCGCAAACGACCGCACCGCGAACGGTCCGCTGTCAAATGCGGCATGCGCGGCCAAGAACTCACGCAGCTTAGCGACCGGCGCATCGCGCAGCCGCGCCAGAGTCACGTGTGGCGCGTACTTCCGCGTTTCGGCGGGAAGGCCCATCCGCTGCAGGGCGCTCTCGATCTTTGCAGCCAAACGCATCAGCACCTCGTTTGGCGCAACACCGATCCAAAGCGCATGCGGATCGCGCCCGCCGAACTCACCGGCCCCTTTCAGCGCCAATTCGAACGACGGCGCATGCAGACCGGAAAGCATGTCGTCGATATCGTTTGCAGTCGCCTCGTCCACTTCGCCGATAAAGCGCAGCGTCAGGTGCAAATTTTCCGCAGGCGACCAGCGCGCGCCGGGCACGCCGCCTTGCAGGAACGAGAGGCGCGTCCGCACGCTTTCGGGAATCTCGATCGCCGTGAAAAGCCGGATCATTTAGTGCGTTGCGGGTTGCACGGGCTTCGCGGTGATCTGCGCGAGCAATTTTTCGACGTAAGGCAGGATGCCCTTCACGATCACCTTCGTCCCTGCTTCGTTTGGATGGATCCCGTCTTTCTGATTGAGCTTCAAATCCGCTGCCACGCCCTCAAGAAAGAACGGATAGAAAAGCACGCTATGCTGCTTCGCCAACCCCGGATAAAGCGCGTCGAAGGCCGCGACGTATTCGGGTCCCAAATTGCGCGGCGACTTCATGCCTGTGAACAGCACCGCAATCTTTCGCGCCTTCAGCTTCACCAGAACCTGGTCGAGGTTTTTGCGCGTCTGAGCGATATCGAGGCCGCGCAACGCGTCGTTCGACCCAAGTTCGACGATCGCGCCGGCCGTATCGTCGCTCAGCGCCCAATCAAGCCGCGCCAAACCGCCCGCCGACGTGTCGCCCGAAACGCCCGCGTTTACGAGCACCACATCGTGCCCTTTGGCCCGCAACTGAGCCTGCAGCAGCGCCGTGAAGTCTGTCCCGGGCGGCAGGTTGTACCCCTGTGTCAGGCTAGTGCCGATGGCGACTATCTTGATCGGTTTCGCCGCAGCCCCGGCAATTCCGTTGATTCCCGCGAGAAAGATGGCGAGAATCAACAAAATCGCGTTGGAATGGGCCCAACGCGTCCCATATCGGGTTTGCCCCCTCACGCCTCTCGTTGGTAGTCGGTTGCGCATGCAGCGCTCGCTCAACACTGACCCAATCCTCCCCCTCGAGGCCGTCAAGCTCACACTTATGAGTCTGGCGGGTCCCGTCAATATCTTGAATGGTATCGAATTGGTGATCCGCCAAGGCGAGGCCGTAGGTTTGGTCGGCCCGTCGGGCTCCGGCAAATCGACGATGCTGATGGTCATGACGGGCCTGGAACGCCCGACCTCCGGCAAGGTCACGGTCAAGTCTCAAGTGCTATCGAACTTCAGCGAAGATGAGGCTGCCCGCTTCCGCCGCGGCAATGTCGGCATCGTCTTCCAATCGTTCCATTTGATCCCGACCATGACGGCGCTCGAAAACGTCGCGGTCCCGCTTGAGCTCGCGCTGATACCGAACGCGTTCGAAAAGGCGAAGGAAGAACTGATTGCCGTGGGCCTGGGCCATCGCATCGACCACTACCCAAGTCAGCTTTCGGGCGGCGAGCAGCAGCGTGTGGCCCTCGCCCGTGCGATCGCGCCGCGCCCAAGCCTTCTCTTCGCCGACGAACCGACCGGCAACCTCGACGGCCGTACGGGCGCCGAAATCATCGAGATGATGTTCAAGCTCCAGCGCGAGCGCGGCTCGACGCTCATTCTCGTCACACATGATGAGGCGCTGGCCCGCCGCTGCGACCGCATCGTGAAACTGCGCGACGGCTATATCGACTCGATCGAAGACGGCGATCACGAAGGCGGCACGCCCGAAGCGTCGGTGGCCGCCGTCGCCGAATGAGACACATCGCTGTCGCATTGCGCCTCGCGCGCCGGGAGTTGAAGCAGGGCCTGTCCGGTTTTCGCATCTTCCTTGCTTGTCTCGTCTTAGGCGTCGCGTCGATCGCCGGCGTCGGCTCGCTGAGCGAAGCGCTGCTCCAAGGCCTCTCGCGCCAAGGTCAACAGCTCCTCGGCGGCGAC
>JBKJZU010000011.1:0-4308 GCA_046715015.1 Micropepsaceae bacterium | reverse complement strand
TGATCGCCTGCGCTTCCTCGGCCGTGCGATCACGCCTGCGTCCGCGCCCGTCCGCTTCCACGCCCGCTTCTTCGTGGCCGACGGCGACGAAGTTGAGGGCGAGATCAAAAGCAACGGCGAACTGATGGCGCTCGACTGGTACCCGCTTGAGCAGGCCCAAACGCTGCCCGTGATCGACGTAACGAAGTTCATCTTGAGCGAACTCGCCGCCGGCGAACGCGGCGTCGTGCGCGAGGCGCCGTTCTTCCGCTACCGCCGCAACAAGCCGCTTGCAAAGGCGCATGGCTGACGCCGCCGGCTTGAGCGCGCGCGAACGCCGCCTAAGTCTTGGCGCGATCTACGCCTGCGTGTTCGCGAACGGCGTCGGCATGGGCCTGTCGCTACCGTTGCTTTCGCTGATCATGGAGCGCAACGGCATCTCCGCCACGCTGAACGGCGCAAACGCGACCTTCGGCGCGCTCGCCATGATCCTCGTCTCGCCGTTCATCCCGGCACTGGCGGCCCGCTTCGGCACGGTTAGATTCCTCACCGCCTGTTACATCGTAGCTGCGGCAGCACTTGTGAGCTTTCGTGCGACGAACGATCTCGCGATTTGGTTCGCGCTGCGCTTTGTCCTGAACAGCGCATTGCAAGGCTTGTTCATCGTCAGCGAAGTCTGGATCAACCAGATCGCGACCGACCGCGTGCGGGGCCGCCTTGTCGCGATCTACGCTTCGATTTTCTCGGCGGGTTTCGCCCTAGGGCCGATCATCATCCAAGGACTGGGCACGACGGGCTGGGCCCCGTTCGTTGCTGGGTCGGGCGCAATGTTACTGGCGATGGCGCCGCTGCTGCTTGCGCGCCGTCTGGTGCCGGCGGTCGAGCACGCGCCCGCGCGCGCGATGTTCGGTTTCGTCCTGCGCTCACCGTCGGCGGCTGCCGCCGGCCTAGCCTACGGTGCGATCGAGGCTTGCGCCGCCGCATTCTTGACGGTCTATGCCGTCCGCCTCGGCTCGCCGGAAAAGGAGGCGACATTGCTCGTCGCGGCCCTTGGCCTCGGCAACATGCTGCTCGTCCCCCTATTGGGCTGGCTGGCCGACAAGATCGATCGCCGCAAGGTCATGATCCTCTGCGGCGCCGTAGGACTGGTGGGCGCGGGCTTGTTGCCCCTCACCAACGGTGCAGGCTGGCCAGCCCTCGCCCTCATCTTCGTGTGGGGTGGCTTCATCGCCGGGCTCTATGCCGTCGGGCTCGCCCACCTGGGCTCGAACTTCAAAGGCGGCGACCTCGCCGCTGCGAACGCCGCCTTCGCCATCATCTACGCCATGGGCGTCCTGATCGGGCCTTCGCTCGGCGGCATAGGGATGGACCTATGGAACCCACACGGCCTCCCGGTCGTTCTGGGGCTCATTTCTGCGGCTTTGGTGGTGGTTGTCGCGATCCGGACCGCGACCATTGCACGCCCTCGAAACGGGCCTTCGCCGGGTTGACTTGCCCGCCCGGATCAGTAGCTTCCGCCACTCTTCGAACGCGACTGAAAGCTTGACCCATGGCGAAGCCTACCACGATCAAAATCCGGCTGAATTCTTCCGCCGGCACCGGCCACTTCTACGTCGCGAAGAAGAATTCGCGTACCATGACCGACAAGTTCAAGGTCAAGAAGTACGACCCGGTCGTGCGCAAACACGTCGAATACGTCGAAGGCAAAATCAAATAAGCAGCCGCACAAGGCTGACGTCGAACGGGGCGCCTCAAGCGCCCCTTTTCTTTTGTGCTTAGGCCGCGTCTGCGACGACGCGATTGCGGCCGTCGCGTTTGGCGCGGTAGAGCGCCTTGTCGGCGCGCTTGAGCAGGGCCTCGGCCGTGTCGCTCGCACCTTCGCTGGTGGTAACCCCGATTGAGATCGTCACCGGCAACCGCCCTGGTTCCATACCGATACGGAAGGGCGCATCGGCGACCGCCTGACGCAAGCGCTCGGCCACCATGTAGGCGAAAGTCATATCCGTGTCCGGCATCACGACCACGAACTCCTCGCCGCCATAACGGCAGGCGAGATCGATCCCGCGAACGTTCGCCGAAATGCGCTGGGCGAACTCGCGCAGCACGTCGTCGCCCACGTCGTGGCCGTGCGTGTCGTTGACCAGCTTGAAGTAGTCGATATCCATGATCAGGAACGACACGGGCTTGCCCGTCTTGCCCGTATTCGCAATCAGCGTGCTCAAGTGGCGCGACATATAACGCCGGTTGAACAGCCCCGTGAGCTGGTCCGTAATCGCCATTTCGAGCGAAAGCTGCAGCGAGTGCTTCAGCTTGTCGGTATAGCGCTTGCGCCGCAATTGCGTGGTCACGCGCGCGACGAGTTCACTACGCTCGACCGGACGCATCAAATAGTCGTTGATCCCGATGTCGAGCGCACGCACCAACCGCTTCAGATCGCCCTCATCCACGATCGTCAGGATCGGCGTCTGCCGCGTCGCATCCAGGCTACGCAGTGTCGCGCAGAAGCGAAGTCCGTCTTGCTTGTCGAGCGCAAGGCTCGCGATGACAAGATCGTAGTCGCCGCTTTTGACCCGCACGATCGCTTCGGTCGTCTGCGGCACGACCTCGACTTCGTGGTTCGAAAGCGTCTCGACGATGCGTTGCGCACTCTGCTCGCGGTCCTCGACCACCAGAATGCGACCCCGCGCAATCGGGTTTGTCAGTTCGCTTTCGTCTTGGTCGACCAGCCCCATGCTCTCGCCGGTCGCTTGGCGCAGTCGTAGCTCGTCTACCATCGTCTTGATACGCACGAGACTGCGCACGCGCGCGAACAGCGCCACGTCGTTCACAGGCTTCGTCAGAAAATCGTCAGCCCCCGCTTCAAGGCCCTGCACCCGATCCGACACTTGGTCGAGCGCGGTCACCATGACCACGGGCAAGTGCGAAGTCGCGGGGTTGCCCTTGATGCGCCGGCAGACCTCGAACCCGTCCATACCCGGCATCATGACGTCGAGCAGAATGATGTCCGGCTTGTCGTTGTTGAGAATTGCGAGCGCTTCGGGGCCCGAACCCGCCGTCACGACGTCGAAATACTCCGCGCCAAGCTTTGCTTCAAGCAGCTTGACGTTAGCCGGAATGTCGTCGACGACGAGAACGCGGGCGGTCATGTGCCGATTGCCTTAAGCCAGGAACCGGCGGATCGTTTCGAGGAAGTGCATCACCGAGATGGGCTTCGAGATATAAGCCTCGCAGCCGCCCTGGCGGATCTTCTCTTCGTCGCCCTTCATCGCGAACGCGGTGACGGCGATGACGGGAATCTTCTTCAGCCCCTCGTCTTCCTTCAGCCACTTCGTGACCTCGAGTCCCGAAACCTCGGGCAACTGAATGTCCATCAGAATCAGGTCGGGCACGTGTTTGCGCGCAAGGTCCAAGGCCTCGAGCCCGTCCCGCGTCTGAATCGTCTTGTAGCCGTGTGCGTCCAACAGATCGTGGAAGAGCTTCATGTTGAGCTCGTTGTCTTCCACAATCAGAACGGTCTTCGCTCTGGCGTCCATGTGCGTCTCCGAACGAAGGCTCTTGGGCCCCAAATCTTGTTTTTCGGCAGCTAACGCACGAACGCGCGATCTGCCTTTCTTGCGGGTCATATTTCATCCGAATAATGTTAAATAAGCTTTGCCCAAGCGCAAACAAAACGCGGGCATAAGTGCTACTCAAACGTGCATGATGGAACGCGAAATCCAATGAAACGCCAGATGGCCTTCGAAATGTCTGAACGTGCTTTAACATTCCTGTCCGGACGCCCTGATGAACTTCAGCGATTCTTAACCGCAAGCGGCCTCGCGCCTGACGAACTACTTGCAGCGCACAATGATAAAGCGATTCTAGCGGCCGTGCTCGGCTTTGTCGCCGCCGACGAATCGTTGGCCAAGGAATTCTCGGAATCCCAGGGGCTAAAACCGGGCGCTTTGCTGACCGCATGCGCCGTCATAGACCCGCACGGTTCCAGCGCATGGTGACGCTGGACCCGGCGCGCCCGCTCATCATCTGCGACGCCGATGAGGTGCTGCTGCGCTTCCTGGTGGGTCTAGAGAGTTACCTTGAGCGCAACGGCTGCTACCTCGACCTGACGTCGTTTCGTATCCACGGCAACGTCAAGCACCAGACAACGCGTGAGGCCGTGGCCGACGAGGCCGTCACAAAACTCCTCGCCGATTTCTTCGCCAGCGACACGCGCCATCTCCAACCCGTCGACGGCGCCGCGGAGGCGTTGCGGCACCTCAGCAACCGCGCGCAGATCGTGATCCTCTCGAACCTGCCCGAAACCTCGCGCGACGCCCGCATCGAAAACCT
>JBKJZU010000010.1:0-3832 GCA_046715015.1 Micropepsaceae bacterium | reverse complement strand
CAACCCGCCGCCCCCGAACAACCACAGATCCTTGCCGGGTTTTGATTTCAGTTCGGCGATCGCCGCCGCCGGTGCGCTCGACACGATGACGCCTGCGCAATCCTCAGGCTTCAACGTGCGGGAAAATACGATGGCGTTCATCCCCGGCATGCCGCCGCCCTTGTGGCCGCGCGACGCCTCATAGGTTTTGCGCCCCATCAATATGGTGTCGAACCCGCCCATCAACGCGCGGAAGTCGATCTCGGGATCCATCACGATCCAATCGTTCTCGCCCTTCGGGCCCGCGATGAAGCCGTCGAGGCTCATCGCCACGGAATAGCGCACGCGTCTCATAAATTTGACCCTTGTGCCCTGTCGATGCGGCAGTTTTCCGATGGGCCGCCCCACCGAAAACGCCTTGCCAATGCCGAGCATCGGGGTCGAAACTCGTCGCGTCAATCGGGATTGTTCGCATGTGCCGCAACATCAAGACGCTGTTCAACTTCGACCCGCCCGCGACGGACGAAGAAATTCGTGCCGCGTCCCTGCAATTCGTCCGCAAACTATCCGGCTACAATGCGCCGTCGAAAGCGAACGAAGCCGCGTTCGTCGCCGCCGTAGAAGAAACCTTCGCCGTCGCGCACCGCCTCGTCCACGCACTGGTCACCGACGCAACACCGCGCGATCGGGCAGTCGAAGCGCAAAAGGCACGAGCACTATCGATGCGACGCTTCGCACGCCCGGTCCGAGCCTAGCCTCGCGCCGGCTAACCCCGATACTTCCGGTTCAACTTCCGCATACCGCCGATCCACCGACCGTAGTCGGAGGTCTTGTGCCGCATGTACTCCAGCACCTCTGGATGCGGCAGGATCAGGAACTCCTCGGCCTCAATGGCGTGCACGCAGGCTTCCGCCACCGCGTCGGGCTCTAACATACCATCGATCGAGGCGACGCCGTCGGGATTGGCCGCCGTCATCGCCGTGCGCACCGCTTGCGGGCAGAGCACGGAGACCTTGATGCCGTGATCGCCGTGCGTGATGGCCAACCACTCGGCCAAGCCCACCGCCGCATGCTTCGTCACCGCATAAGGCGCGGAGCCGATCTGCGAGAGCAATCCCGCCGCGGAGGCTGTGTTCAGCAAATACCCGCCGCCGCGCGCGATCATGCGCGGCACCAGATGGCGCGCCGCCCATACATGCGCCATCACGTTGATGTCCCAAATCCGCTGCCAGTCGGCGTTTGCAGCCTCGGCCCCGCCGCGCACGCCGATGCCCGCATTCGAACAAAAGAGATCGATCGGCCCGTGGTCGGCCTCGACCGTATCGATCAGATCCTGAATGTCGCTCTCCTTCGCGACATTCGTCTCGAACCCCACGCCGCCAACTTCCTCCGCGACGGACTCCGCCCCCGCGCCGTTCACGTCGGAGCAAACGATCAGCCGCGCCCCCTCGCAATGAAACCGCTGCGCCATCGCCCGCCCAATCCCGCCAGCCGCGCCGGTGATGACGATGATCTTGTCTTTCAACTGCATGCTTCGATCCTCATTTGCTGTCGTTCGCCCAACCCGCCCGCAAGCGAAGGCGGACTATTTTCGCAAGATCTTCTCCATCGGTCTTCCCTTTGCGAGTTCGTCGATCAGTTTGTCCAGGTAGCGGATCTCGCGCATCGTCGGCTCCGCGATCTCCTCCAGCCGCACGCCACAAATAACACCTGTGATCGATGACCGCGCAGGGTTGAGTTTGGGCGCCGCGGCATAAAACGTCTCAAGGTCCGTCTTCTTCGTGCACTGCGCCTCGAGCCCCTTCTGGCTATATCCCGTCAGCCACCGAATGACCTTGTCGACCTCTTCTTTCGTACGCCCCTTCTTCTCGGCCTTCGCGACGTACAGCGGATAAACGCTGCCGAAGCTGATGGAATAGACCCGACGCTTTGTCGCAGTGTTGATCTTCATGAGCTAGTCACCCGCCTTTGCTTTCGACTCGTTCGCGGCGTGCCCAAAGATGCCCTTCGCCATCAGCGACGTCTCGCCGTCGCGCCGCTTCTGGAACACCTCCGCGCGCAGCGCATGGGCGTGTGCGTTCTCGGGCTCGGCCTGCACCGCAAGCTCCGCCAAATGACACGCGAGCCGCACGTCGCTCTCGCATAGCGCAAGCGCCCGCGCCGCAAGTTTCCCCGCGCCGCCCGCAAGCGAAGCGATCTCGCGCGCCAGCGCCGCGTCCTTTGCGGGCTTCAAATTCGCCGGGTTACCGTCGTACCAGCCGCCATACATGCGCCAGATGTTGCGCACCACGAACTCGGGCTCGTCGTACATCGGCTTGAGGTACGGCTTCTCCAACACGGCGGGGTCGATCTTCACCGCATGAACGATGTCGTTCAACCGCGCGCCTTGGTTCATCAGCGCCAACGTCTCGCGCACCAAATATTCGAGTGAATCGGCAACTTCGCTGAGCACGTTGCGAATGCGCGTGGCTCCGCCGATGGGAAGTCCATGCGCCGGTAAGAACAGCTCAGCCCCTTTCCCCGCCATCTCGCGGATCGCGGCCGCCCATTCGCGCGGGTAGCGTTGCACCTTCTGCGGATTGCCGGCGTTCGGAAAGTTCCAGATGAAAAAATCGCCGGCGCAAATCGCCCTGTGCTTCGGGATCCACGCCCACGTGTGATCGTCCGTCTCGCCTTTCGCGTGATTGAGCTCGATGTCGAGCCCGCCGGGCGAAAGCTTCATCGTGTCGCGATAGACCGTATCCGGCTTCGGCGTCGTCACCGGCAGAAACCGCGCCGCACCGGCGATCTCATACCCGCGCCGGCGAAACTGCCCGAACTGCCGCTCGTTGATGATCTTGTTGTAGCCGTCCGTCAGGTTGTAGCGGTCGAACCGCTTCGGCACGTTCTCGTGACCCACGATGCAGGGACGCGCATGCCCACACGTCTCCGCGTCGTGCACGAACGCGCCGCACCCGCCGACGTGATCGACATGCCCGTGCGTATAGACGATCGTGTTGAAGCGGGCAGGGCGCCACCGCCGCACCGCGTCGACCACTTTCGCGCCGCCGCCCTCGTTCGACGTATCGAACGCGACAAGCCCGTCGTCGGTCTCGAACAGCACGCAATGCGAAAACGCCTCCACCATCGCAACCCCGTCGCCGATTTCCGACAACTGATGATTGATCCGGTTCAGCGGCCCCGTCTCGTCGGAACCCTTCCCCTCGTCGATGACGGCCCGCGACAGCGCCAATAGGTCGGCCATGCGCTTTCCTCCCTTTGTCCGAGAGTTCGCCGTTCCACCAACGATTGCAAGTGCGCTCAACCCTGGAACCCCGGGAAGGAAAAACCACCTTGCAATCGTCTAACGTCGCTCCAAGTTTGAGGACGATAAGGGACAGCCGCCCATGCGCATCGCATTCATCAGCGGACTGATGCTGCTCGCGCTCGCCACCGCCGCGCACGCCCGCACCTACACGGTGTTGGTCACCAGCAATGGCTGGCACAGCGACATCGCGATCGCGCGCGCCGACATCCCCGCGGGGCGCATTCCGGAGGCAGCCGACTTCCCCGAAGCGGTCTATCTCCACTTCGGCTGGGGCGACGCGAACTTTTATCAGTCACGCGAACCCGGGTTGGGCACGACGGTCGGCGCGGCGTTCGCCGGTCCCGCGGTCGTGCACCTTGCGGGCCTCGCACGTCGTCCAAGCGAAACGTTCCGTGACATGGAAGAGATCTCGCTCACGCTCGACGCCGCGCAGTTCGAAAGGCTCGTCACCCACCTGCACGACAGCTTCGCGCGCGAGGGCAAGCGGCGCGTGGAATCCTCAGGACCCGGCGTTTACGAGTTCAGCCGCTTCTATCCCGCGACCGG
>JBKJZU010000009.1:0-2628 GCA_046715015.1 Micropepsaceae bacterium | reverse complement strand
GGCTGGCCCTGGCCGACCGCGCCGCCGCCGAGATCGGACCGCGCGCCGCGGCGCACGATGCGGACGATTCGTTTGTCGCCGAGGCTTTCGCGAAGTTGAAGGCCGACGGCTTTTTCAAGATGCATGTGCCCACGGAACTTGGCGGACACGGTGCGAGTTATGCGGAGCTCTGTGCGGTGATCCGCAAGCTCGGTGCGAGCTGCGGCTCGAGCGCGCTAGCATTTGCGATGCACAGCCACATCGTTGTCGTTGCTGCTTGGCGGTGGCGCAACGAAAGGCGCCGACCGAGGGCATGCTGAAGCGCGTTGCGGCGGAAAACTTGATCTGCATCTCCAGCGGCGGATCGGACTGGTTGAAGAGCGCCGGCGTGGCCACGAAGGTCGACGGCGGCTATCGCATCAAGGCGCGCAAGGTGTTCTCAAGCGGTTCGCCGATGGGCGATCTGCTCGTCACCAGTTCCGTCACCGAAGATCCGCAAGCGGGCTCGACGGTGCTTCACTTCGCGGTGCCGTTCAAAGCGGAGGGCATGAAGATTCACGACACGTGGCGCGTGATGGGGATGCGCGGCACCGGCTCGAACGACGTCGAGCTGAACGACGTCTTCGTGCCGGATGCCGCGATCAGCGGCCGTCGCCCGCAAGGCAAGTGGCATCCGCTGTTCCATACGATCTCGATGTTGGCGTTTCCGATCATCTACTCGGCGTATATGGGCGTCGCCGATGGCGCGCGTTCGAAGGCGATTGAGGTCGCGCGTAAGAAGCCGGATGACGGCAGCGCGGCCTATCTCGCGGGCGAGATGGAGAATGCCTACGCGACCGCCGAGATCGCCTACGCTGACATGATCCGCATTGCGGAAAGCGAGAAGCCTGGGCCTGAGACCACAAGCCGGCAGATGGTCCGCCGCACACTCGTCGGTCAGAACACGATCAAGACGGTCGAGCGCGCGATGGAACTTGCGGGCGGTGCTGCATTCTACCGCGGGATGGGCCTCGAACGTGCATTCCGCGACGTGCAGGCCGCGCGCTATCACCCGCTGCAGGAAAAGCCGCAGCTGCGCTACACGGGCCGTGTGGTGCTGGGCCTCGATATCGACGGGTAAGAATGCAGGACCTGCGGGACTACGACTGCCGCAGGTCTAAGCCTTTCATGCCGCCGTCGGCGCGCCAGTCTTCCAGCACTTTGACGAAGGCGATGGGGCCGGCGCCGTAGAATCCGTTCTGTTCGCCACGTTCGGCGGGTTTGCCTTCGTTGTTGTAGTAGCCGGGCGTACATTCCTCGAGGAACTTGCGGCGCAGGATCGCGAGCTTCTTGATCGTTTGCACCCACTCCTCTTCCGCCTCGGGCGTCGTTTCGAGGACGCGAACTTGGTTCTCGACGCAGTGCTTGACGACATGGGCGACGTGGATCGCCTGTTCGGCCAGCATGTGCGGGAAGTTCGCCGTGAAGCCGGACTGCACGTTCGAAACGACGAAGCAGTTCGGGAAGCCGTGCACGTGGAAGCCGTGGAACGTGCGCACGCCGTTCGCCCAGGTTTCGGTCAGCGATTTGCCGTTGCGGCCATAGAGTTCGAAGCCGGAGCGGCGCGTGTATTCCGTGCCGACTTCAAAGCCCGTCGCGTAGATCAGGCAGTCGACCTTGTATTCGACGCCGTTCGCGACGACGCCCGTCTCCGTGATGCGATCGACGCCGTGGCCTTTCGTATCGACGAGCGTCACGTTCGGGCGGTTGAACGCATCCAGATACTCGTCGTGGAAGCACGGGCGTTTGCAGAATTGGCGGTAGTAGGGTTTCAGCGCCTCGCCGGTCGCCGGGTCTTTTACGACGTTGTCGACCCGGGCGCGGACTTGTTCCATCTTTTCGAAGTCGGCGAGCTCGACGAGTTCGTCCACCGCGAGCGGCCCGCGGCCGGCGTATTTCTTCGCGCCTTCGCCGAAGATGAGGTTGCGGATGATTTCGGTCCAACCGTCGCTGACCAGGTCTTCCTTCTGAACGCCGCCGGAGAGCAGGATGTTGAAGTTGTCCATCCGCTCCTTCTGCCAACCGGCTGGCAGCGACTTTGCCCACTTCGGATCGGTTGGGCGGTTCGCGCGGACGTCGATCGAGGACGGCGTGCGTTGGAAGACATAAAGATGCTTCGCCGCTGCACCCAAATGCGGCACGCATTGCACGGCGGTGGCGCCGGTGCCGATGATGCCGACGACCTTGTCCTTCAACTTCGACAGGTTCCCGTTCGCGTCGCCTCCCGTGTAGTCGTAGTCCCAGCGGCTGGTGTGGAACGCGTGGCCCTCGTAGGTCTCTATGCCGGGTATGCCGGGCAGCTTGGCCTTGTGCAGCACCCCGCCGGCGATGACCACGAAACGGGCCGAGAGCCGATCGTTGCGGCTGGTTGTCACCATCCACCGGTTGATCGACTCGTCCCACACCATGTCGGTGGTTTCGGTTTGGAAGAGTGCCTTCGGGTACATCTCGAATGTACGGCCGAGCAGTTGGCAGTATTCGAAGATCTCCGACGCGTGCGCGTACCGGCGCGTGGGCATGTAACCGGTCTCTTCGAGCATCGGCAGGTAGCAGTACGACTCGACGTCGCACATGCAGCCCGGGTAACGGTTCCAGTACCAGGTGCCGCCG
>JBKJZU010000008.1:0-3061 GCA_046715015.1 Micropepsaceae bacterium | reverse complement strand
CAGCTCGAAGAGGGCCGCATCGGCATCGGCATGATCTTCCTGCCGCGCACGGATTACGTCGCGCAGGAAACCTGCCGCACGATCGTCGAAGCCGAGATCCTGCGCTTCGGCTACTACATCTACGGCTGGCGCCAAGTGCCGGTCGACATCTCCGTCATCGGCGAAAAGGCGAACGCGACACGCCCTGAGATCGAACAGATCATGTTCGACACGCCCGTCGGCCGCGATGTGGAAGAGATCGAGCGCGATCTTTTCATCATCCGCCGCCGCATCGAAACGCAGGTGAAGAAAGCCTCGATCCCGAACTTCTACATCTGCTCGCTCTCGACGCGCTCGCTCATCTACAAGGGCATGTTCCTCGCCGAACAGCTGGCGACGTTCTATCCGGATCTGAACGATCCGCGCTTCGTCTCGCCGATGGCGATCTACCATCAGCGCTATTCGACGAACACGTTCCCGACCTGGTACCTGGCGCACCCGTTCCGCATGCTGGCCCACAACGGCGAGATCAACACGTTGAAGGGCAACGTGAACTGGATGAAGAGCCATGAAATCCGCATGGCCTCCGAACACTTCAAGGGCCACGAAGACGACATCATGCCGATCATCCAGCCGGGGTCGTCGGATAGCGCCGCGATGGATGCGGTCTTCGAAGTGCTCTGCCGCGCCGGCCGCTCCGCGCCGATGGCAAAGACGCTGCTGATCCCCGAAGCCTGGTCGAAGAAGGACTCAACCCCGCCGGCGCATCGCGCGATGTACCAATACTCGAACGCGGTGATGGAGCCGTGGGACGGCCCCGCCGCGATCGCGGCCACCGACGGCCGCTGGGTGATCGCGGGCCTCGACCGCAACGGTCTGAGACCGCTGCGCTACACGCTGACCGAAGACGGCGTGCTGTTTGTGGGCTCGGAGACCGGCATGGTCGTGCTCGATGAGCGCAAGATCGTGAAGAAGGGCCGCGTCGGTCCGGGTCAGATGATCGGCGTCGACCTGCAGCGCGGCCAATTCTTCGACGACCGCGCGATCAAGGACGAGCTCGCGAAGGAACACCCTTACGAGGAGTGGACGAAGAACATCGTCGACCTCGACCCCATCATCGGACCGGGGCCGGAGCCTTTGATGTTCGCGGAGAAGGGCGAACTCCGCCGGCGCCAGCTCGCGGCCGCGATCTCGCTCGAAGACCTGGAGATGGTGCTCCACCCGATGGTCGAGGACGGCAAGGAACCCGTGGGCTCCATGGGCGACGACGCGCCACTCGCCGTGCTGTCGCAACAATATCGTCCGCTCGCGCACTACTTCCGCCAAAACTTCAGCCAGGTCACGAACCCGCCGATCGACTCACTTCGCGAAGACCGCGTGATGAGTTTGCGCACGCGCTTCCGCAACCTCGGCAACGTGCTGGCGCAAGACGCGACGCAAGCCGACGTCTTCACGCTGGAAAGCCCGATCATCTCCACCGGCATGTACATCCGCATGAAGGAGCATCTGGTCGGCAAGTTCTTCGAGATCGACTGCGTGTTCGAGGTCGGCGATGAGCCGCGCGAAGGCGCCATCAAGGAAGCGCTGGACCGCATCTGCAAGCAGGCGGAAGACGCCGTCGCCTCCGGCTACTCGCACCTCATCCTGACCGACGAACGCATCGGTGAGGCGGTGGCACCCATCCCGATGATCCTGGCCGTCGGCGCCGTGCACTCGCATCTGGTGAAGACGGGCTACCGCACATTCACGTCGCTGAACGTCCGCTCGGCCGAGTGCATGGACACGCACTATTTCGCCGTCTTGATCGGCGTCGGCGCGTCGACGATCAATGCCTACCTCGCGCAGGAATGCATCGCCGACCGCCACGCCCGCGGCCTGTTCGGCAAGCGCACGCTGGGCGAATGCGTGAAGCGCTACCTCGACAGCGTAAGTGCGGGCCTGCTGAAGATCATCTCGAAGATGGGCATCTCGGTCATCTCGTCCTACCGCGGCGGCTACAATTTCGAAGCCGTCGGCCTCTCGCGTTCGATGGTCGCGGAATACTTCCCCGGCATGCCCTCGCGCATCTCCGGCATCGGCCTCGGCGGCATCCAAAAGCGCATCACGCGCCAGCACGCACGCGCCTTCGCCGACGATGTGACGGCGCTCCCCATCGGCGGCATCTACCGCTACCGCAAGGGCGGCGAGACGCACGCGCATTCGGCGAGCACCATCCACCTCCTGCAAAGCGCGGTCGGCCAAGAAAGTTATCAGCTGTTCCGCCGCTACTCGGAGACGATCCGCGAAGCGCCGCCGACGAGCCTGCGCCACCTGATGGATTTTCGCCCGCGTGGGCGAACGCCGATCCCGATCGAGGAAGTGGAATCGATCACCGAGATCCGCAAACGCTTCGTCACCCCCGGCATGTCGCTGGGCGCGCTCTCGCCCGAAGCGCACGGCACGCTCAACATCGCCATGAACCGCATCGGCGCGAAGTCGGACTCCGGCGAAGGCGGCGAAGACCCCGCACGCTTCAAGCCGAAGCCGAACGGCGACAACGCGAACTCCGCCATCAAGCAAATCGCCTCGGGCCGCTTCGGCGTCACGGCGGAATACCTGAACCAGTGCCGCGAGATCGAGATCAAGGTCGCGCAAGGCGCCAAGCCGGGCGAGGGCGGCCAGCTGCCCGGTTTCAAGGTCACGGAGATGATCGCGAAGTTCCGCCACTCGACGCCGGGCGTGATGCTGATCTCGCCGCCGCCGCATCACGACATCTATTCGATCGAAGATCTGGCGCAGCTGATCTACGACCTGAAGCAGATCAATCCGGTGGCGCGCGTGTGCGTAAAGCTCGTCGCCTCCACCGGCATCGGAACCATCGCGGCCGGCGTCGCGAAGGCACGCGCCGACGTGATTCTGATCTCCGGCCATGTCGGCGGCACCGGCGCATCGCCGCTCACCTCGATCAAATACGCGGGCGTGCCGTGGGAGATGGGCCTCACCGAAGCGAACCAACTGCTCACGCTGAACAACCTGCGCCATCGCATCATCCTCCGCACCGACGGCGGCCTGCGCACCGGCCGCGACATCGTGATGGCCGCGA
>JBKJZU010000007.1:0-3606 GCA_046715015.1 Micropepsaceae bacterium | reverse complement strand
CATCGTCATGACGTCTCTCCGCGGAAAGCGAATCAAGCGGCAACCGCCGCACGCGACAGGTGTGAGTTTAGCGCACGGAGTGCCGCCTGCTTCGATGCGAACAAGCAACAGTTATTCAAACACGCAGCGCCCATAAACGCATCGGAACCGCATGAACGCTCAACTCATGCGTTAACGCGCTCCGATCCACAGCCCGCTTGTGGTGTTGCGAATCTTCGCCAGTGCGGCCATTCGTAGGAAATGGTAGCAATATGGTAAACACAGCCGCGGAAGGCATATGCAGCGCGTCGAACCATCTAAGATCCAAGACTTCGAAGAGGCGCTGCTCCTAACGCCGGAGTCTCAGCTGCGCCCTCGAGCGCACACTGAGCCGTTTCCCGAACCACTGCCGGTTGAAGCAAGGCCCGTCCACATACCGCAGGATTCTGGAAGCGTCCTCGGATGGGGGACATTCTTCTTCTGCGTGTTTTGGTTGGCTGGAATCAGTGCATACCTGACCGGCCTCATCGGTTGGGCGAAACTCTTCGAATTACCGCTGGCGTGGTACGGTTTGATAATCGCGGTTCTCGTAGTTCCCGTCGTTCTCGCACTCTTCATTGCGCTGCTGGCGCGCGAAGCGAAAATCCTGCGTGGCCAGTCCACGGCGCTTGCGATGGCCGCGGCCGAACTCACCGAACCCGAAGATCACGCGGCACGCGGCATGGCAAAGCTGGGGCGCGCCATCCGCCGCGAACTCGACACGTTCAACGCAGCCGTCGAAGCGGCAACCGCGCGCATGTCAACACTGGAAACGACAGCGAATGAGCGTCTGCAGCTGATCGAACGCACCGCGCTCGCAGCCCAAGAACGCGTCGACCGCGCGACCGGCAAGCTCGGCTCCGAACGCGAGAAGCTCGCGCAGTTTACCCAAGCCCTCGATACCGCGGTGCTCGCCGCCTCCGACACGCTGACCGCACGCCTGCAAGAAGCGCGCGTCGCCGCTCGCAACGCCAGCGAAAGCCTGCACACCGAGCACGGCGCGATCGCGGGTCTGATCTCGACGCTGCAAAACGCGTCGGCGACCGTGTCGAACCGCGCCGCGGAATCGGCCAAGGAAATCGAACGCCAAGCCCAACGCCTCGATGCCGCGTCGGAAGCAGCCGCCGCCCGCTCCGAGCAAGTCGTTGCGCGCCACGAACGCCAACGCGCCGCATTTGCCGACACGATCGAGCGCTTGAAGCAAGAGAACGACCACATGGCCCGCGCGCTCGACTTCCAGCGCGAAGGCTTGACGAAGCTCGTCGCCGTGATGGTCGACGAAACGAAGAAGATCGGGACCTTCACAATTGAAGGCTCGCGCCGCCTCGACGAGACGGCGGCGATCATGGCCCAGCGCATCGTGGAGACGACGCAGCTCTTTACCCGCGAGTCCGAGAAATTGCGCACCTCGACCGAACTCACGACCTCGGGTCTCGAACAGGCGATGCAGACGATCCGCTCGGCCGGCGACTCGTCGTTCGACGCGGCGGGCCGCTTGGGCTCCGTGCTCATCAGCTTGCGCGAGACGGCGGCGAACGCTTCGCAGCACATCGAAGGCACGGTTGAACGTCTGGGCAAACTCGCTCACCAAATGCCGGCACCGGCCGCGACGCAGACGCACCAACTGCGCGCCGCGCTGGATCAACAGGCCGAAGCTGCCCGCGACCTCTCATCGCGCGTGAACAACGCCTTCGACCGCGTGCGCCATACCGAGCCAGAGAAACCGAAGGCGGCGCCGCACCAGTCCGCGCCGAACTTCAACGTCGCACCCCCGCAATCAAACCTCGCGCCACCGCCGCGCAATCAGGTCGCGCCGCCGGGCGAACGTGTGCCGCCTGCGCTGCACGACGCAGCCGATCAGAAGGGCGGTTGGTTCGGCCGCGCCAAGCGCTTCGTACGCCCCGTGGACGACGGCGACCCGCAGGACGATCGCACCGGGTGGGACATGAAATCGCTACTGGCCGCCGCGGAGAACGAGGCGACGAAGCCGCCGATCCAACACCAACCCGTCATTCAGCAGCGCCCGCCGCAGCAACCGCACCGCGTCGTCGAACTGCGCTCCGAGCAGATGGTGCCGGAATCGACGGTCAAGCGCGCGCCGCATCCGGCCGCCCCGCAGCAACACGGCAAAGCCGCAACCCCGGAACAGGCGGCAACGTCATCCCGTCATATGATCGAAACGCTACAGGCGATGGCGATCGATCTCGACCGCTTCCTCGAGGACGATCCGCCGCTCGACCTGCTGCGCCGTTACCGCAACGGTGAGCGCAACGTCTTCGCCCGCCGCCTGGTCCAGATCCTGGGCCGCGAACAGGCCGAAGCGATCGGCCGCAAGTATGCTGAGGATGCAGAGTTCCGCGAAACCGTAGACCGCTACATACTGCAGTTCGAAGCGCTCATGGAACAAACCGCGCGCAGCGACCGCGAGAATGTGCTGGTCGAAACGTATCTCACCTCGCAGACGGGTAAAATCTACGTCGCCCTCGCCTCTGCGATCGGGCGCTTGTCTTGAGCCTCAGTTCCACTCGCGTGGCTTTTTCGTCTTCGTATCTTCACCCGACGTAAGCGTCCAACCGACTGCGCGCTTCAACACCGCGCCGACCGCATCATCGAACGCTTGTACGATGTCGGGCACGTTCTCGCTGTTCGCAGGCTTGACCGACTCGAAACTCTGTGACGCCACGATCTGACCGAGCGCAATGCGCACCAACTTCAAATTCAAGCGCACCCGAACCACGGTGCCACCCTCGGACGTTTTTTCCGCCTGAAACTCGCGCAACTCCACCTTCAGAACGAAGTCGGAGCGAAGGCCGATCGATTGCCGTCCGACCGAAACGATTTTCTTCGTGTTCTCGAACGACTGAATGAGCAGTTGCTGCACCATGCGCGGCGCCCGGTCGGCCCAGCGCGAATTGGCCAGATACTTCACCTCAAGCGACGTCGGCGCGATCGCAATTCGATCGGTGTCGATGCCCTTGGCCGTCGACGGTTCCTCGACGACGAGCTGCCAATCGACCGCCGGCAGATCCTCTGGAAACGTGCTCTTCGGCGATAGTACGTAGAGATCGGGCGGTGGCCCGCTGCCGAGGTCCGGCAGACTGCACGCCGACAGTGCGACCGCCGCTAGCGCCGCGAGCGAAAGAACTTGAAACCGTCCGCGCATTACCGCTGTCCCCCAGACTTATACTCGACGGCCTTGTCGCCGAAGATGAGCGATGACGGGCTGCTCTCAAACCTTTGTGCAGCGCGGTCGATCGAGCCGATCATCTGCCGCGCGTCGCCAATGGCGAGCAGAAGCTCCGGCAGGCCCTGCCGCGCGAAATCGCGCAATGGGCCCCGCGCCTCGTTCATGATCATGCGAACGTCTGCCGCCACGCCGCGAATGTCGGCCAGCGTCGTCTTCGCGTCGCCCGCCACGATCTTGTCGAGGTTCGTCGCGATGGATTCGAACTTGTCCGAGGCTTTGGAGAGGTTCGCGGTCAGCTTTTCGAGGTGGATCAACGTCTCGCTGAACTTCCGCTCGTTGTTGGTGCTCAAGAAGGCAGCCACGCGCGCGAGGACGATATTGCTCTTGTCGACAAGTTGCGG
>JBKJZU010000006.1:0-2711 GCA_046715015.1 Micropepsaceae bacterium | reverse complement strand
ATCGTGATGAAGTCGACGCTGGCGGCGCGCAGATCGTCCATCACCTGCATCACTTCTTCCCGCGTCTCGCCGAGGCCCACCATCATACCGGACTTCGTGAACGTGGAAGGGTCGATCTCTTTCGCGTGCTGCAGCAGCCGCAGGCTCGCGAAGTAACGCGCGCCCGGCCGGATCTTCAAATAGAGCCGCGGCACGGTCTCAAGATTGTGGTTGAACACATCGGGCTTGGCCCCGATCACCACCTCAAGCGCGCCAGGTTTGCGCAAGAAGTCGGGCGTCAACACCTCGACCGTGGTCTGAGGCGACGCGGCCCGAAGGGCCCGGATCGTCCGTGCGAAATGCGCCGCCCCGCCGTCGTCGAGATCGTCGCGGTCGACCGACGTCACCACGACATGCTCAAGACCCAACTCCGCGACGGCGCTGGCAACCTTGTCCGGCTCGGCCAAATCGAGCGCGCCAGGGATGCCCGTCTTCACGTCGCAGAACGCGCACGCGCGTGTGCAGGTGTCGCCCATGATCATGAAGGTTGCGTGCTTCTTCGACCAGCATTCGCCGATGTTGGGACAGCCCGCCTCCTCGCACACGGTGACGAGGCCGTGCCCCTTCACGACAGCCTTGGTCTCGGCAAACACCTTCGACCCCGGCGCCTTGACCCGGATCCAGTCCGGCTTTCGAGGGATCGGGTTAACCGGCCGCTCACGCTTTTCCGGATGCCGCGCTGCACGGCGGTCTTTCGTTGACTGGTCGAAAACGGTTGTCATGGCAGGACAGATATAACGGGTAAGGCGAGGATGCACACCCAACGCTAAGGGCCGGACCGTAGCCGTCAGGTGAATTTCAACACCCTGATTCGCCTGATTCTTTCGGTTCGTTCACCAAGCGCTTGCTTGAGCACTCACATGCGCTACCTTATCTGAAACAAAACGTGAGCGGCGTAAAGCCGCACGGGAGGAGTTGCCTCGTGTCCGCACTCGCCCATCCGGGCTCCATTCGCACGCCGTTCGACATCGCGCGCACGGAACGTTCGATCATTTCGGCGCTGCTCGAGGCGCGCAAGCGCTTCGGCGGCAAGACGATCGCAATCTGGGACGCCGACGACCGTCAACTGTCCTACGACGAGATCGTACGCGCCGCCTTCGCGTTGGGCAGCGCGCTGCGCAAGCACGCGAAGCCGAAGGAAGCGGTCGGCATCATGCTACCCACGGGCGCCGGCGCCGTGCTGACGTTCTACGCGATCCACGCGTTCGGCCGCGTGCCCGCGATGCTGAACTTCACGTCCGGCGCGCGCAACTTGAAGGCCGCTTGCGCCGCGGGCCAAATCCAAGTGATCGCGACGGCGCGCAAGTTCGTCGAAATAGCAAAGCTCGAAGACTTGATCGCCGAACTCTCGCAAGTGGCGAAGATCGTCTACCTCGAAGACGTTCGCGCAAAACTCTCGCTGGTCGACAAGGTCGCGGCCGTCATCGGCTCATTCATCCCGCACTGGGCGATCAAGAAGTGGCCGAGCCATAAGGACACCGCCGTCATTCTCTTCACCTCGGGCACCGAGGGCGATCCGAAAGGCGTCGTGCTGAGCCACCAAAACCTGCTCGCCAACGTCGAACAGATCAAAGCGCACCTCGATCTCTATCCGGGGAAAGACGTGCTGCTGAACCCGTTGCCGACGTTTCACTGCTTCGGCCTCACCGTCGGCGCAATCATGCCGCTGATGGTGGGCGTGAAGGCGGTGCTGCACCCCTCGCCGCTTCAGGTAAAGGAAATCGCGAAACGTATCCGCCGGACGAAAGCGACGATCCTGCTCGCGACCGACACGTTCATCTCGCAATACGCCCGCGCCAGCGACGAAGGCGATCTGGCCTCGCTGCGCCTCGCCGTCTGCGGCGCCGAACGCGTGCGCGATGAGACGCGGGCCCTGCTCCGCCGCCGCTGCAACATGGAGATCCTGGAAGGCTACGGCGTCACCGAAGCCGCCCCCGTGGTCGCCGCAAACCAGCCGGGCGCAAACCGCTTCGGCTCGGTCGGCAAGCTGATGGCCGGCATGGAAGCGCGGCTTGAGCCCGTCGAAGGTATCCCGAACGCGGGCCGCATGTTCGTGCGCGGACCCAACGTCATGAAGGGCTATCTGACACCGTCCGAGCCCGGCGTCCTGCATCCCCTCGCCGACGGCTGGCACGACACCGGCGACGTTGTCGCGATCGACTCGGAAGGCTTCATCGCCATCCGCGGCCGCGTCAAACGCTTCGCCAAGATCGGCGGCGAGATGGTTTCGCTCGCGGTCGTCGAAAACTGCGCGTCGGCACTCTGGCCGGACAACATGCACGCCGCCATCGCCGTCGCCGACGGCCGCAAGGGCGAGCAGATCGTCCTCATCACCGACGCAAAGGTCGCCAACCGCGGCGAGCTCGTCGCCTGGGCGCAGAACCACGGTGTCCCGGAACTCGCCGTGCCGCGACGCGTGCTCCACGTCGACAACGTACCCGTTCTCGGCACCGGCAAGACCGACTACACCGGCGTCGCCAAACTCGCGAACGCCCACATCGCAATGCTGGAAACGAAAGCGGCGGAGTAGCCGGATCGACGTTCGGTACCTGCTTCAAGCCAAAAGTGCTGGTCGAGAGATGCGGCGTTGTGGACTAAGTCTTGCGTTGTTGTTCGCAGCTGGTGCTGGTGCCGACGCCGCCGAGGATAGTGCCCACGACACGATCGAGCGC
>JBKJZU010000005.1:0-4889 GCA_046715015.1 Micropepsaceae bacterium | reverse complement strand
GCACGCACTCCACCACGCGCTGCGGCCCATTCTCGATCAACTCCCGCCGTAGACATCCGTCGAGCAATCCGCAGGCGAGAGGCGGCGTCAGCAAAACCCCGTCGCGCTCGACGAAAACGTTCGTCCGGCTCCCTTCCGTCACTTCGCCGCGCTCGTTCACGAACACGACCTCGTCGCATCCCTCGGCGGCGCCAAGCGCGTCGTCGTAGAACGAACGCTGCGTCGTCTTGTGATGCACCCGCCAATCGGTGGAAGCGACCGGCGCCGCAGCGAACGCGTAACGCCACAAGGCATCGGACGCAGGCAACACGAACGGCGCCGCCTCGACTTGGCTATCGCCGCGCACGCCCAGCGTTAGCCGCACGCGCTGTAAACCGTCGGTGCCTTCGACAACGCCCGCCAACGCGCGAAGTATGGCCTTCTGGTCGAACAGGAAGCCGAAGTAGCCGGCAGACGCCGCCAGCCGCCGCATATGCCGCTCCAACAAATGGAACCCCGCATCGGCTTGCCAACGCATCGTCTCGATCAATCGGAACGGCGCCTCCGCATCGACCAAGAACCGGGCCTTCAACAGGCACTCCGCGTACTCGGCATCGGGCTCGCTGTCCCACACGATCCCGCCGCCGACGCCCATCTGGGCCAGTCCGTCGCGCAAGGTCAGCGTCCGGATCGCGACGTTGAATGCGACCTTGTCGCGCGCCGCGTAACCGACCGCGCCGCAATAGACGCCACGCGGCTCGGCCTCGACCTCGCGAATAATCTCCATCGCGCGGATCTTCGGCGCCCCCGTCACCGATCCGCACGGGAACAACGCGGGCAAGAGGCGCGTGAGCGACGGCGTTTCCTTCAGCGTCGCCTCGATGCCCGATGTCAGCGTGTGAAAGCGCGGATAGGTCTCGACGGTGAAGACATCGCTCACCCGCACGCTGCCCGTCTCCGCCACGCGCGCGAGATCGTTGCGCAGCAGATCGACGATCATCAGGTTTTCGGCCCGCTGCTTTTCGTCGGCAACGAGTTCGCGCTTGCGCTGCTCGTCGCCCGCGATGTCCGGTGCGCGCGCCACCGTTCCCTTCATCGGCCGCGCCGTAATCCGCCGCCCGTTCACCGCGAAGAACTGCTCCGGCGAAAGCGACAGCACATCCTCATCCGCAAAGCGCAAGAACGCACACGCCCCGGCACGCGCCTTTTCGCGCAAGGCCAGATACGTCGCAAACGGATCGCCGCCAGCACCCGTCAACTTGAACGTCAGATTGACCTGATAGACGTCGCCGTCGCCGATCAATTGCCGCACGCGTTCGACCTTCGCGCGATGCGCGGCGGCGGTGAGTGCAGGCGCGACGTCGCCGGAAACAGCCTCGCCTTGCGCCCGCGCCATCAGCCACCGCGTTCGCGCGCGGGCACTGAGCCGTTCTTGATTCGCAAACAAGTGAAACCGCAACAACGGCCGGTCCGTCTCCGGCAACAACGGCAAGAGCCGCGGCTCGAACACATACCCAAGCTCGTAAGCACCGTAGCCGGCCGCAACCAGGCCCCGCGCAACCGCCTCGTCGATCGCGGCGAGAGCAGGCGCCACCTCCGCCGCCGACCGCGCTTCGATCAGCCCGTCCGCACCTGTCAGGAGCAGCGCCCCGCGGTTTGGCCAGGTCGCATCGTCAAACAGGGCGAAGGGTGGTGTCTCGGGTAAGCTCATAAAAGCGTCGGGTGGCGGGGACGGCTTGAATCAAGGCCGCGCCTCGCCCAAATTTAGTGTGGCGGGGAGGGTGGTTCTTTCGCGCTGATATAGCGTGGAGCCAGCCCCATGTCGCGACCCGGGCCGTTCGGACATCCTTTTTGTGTTGGCTTCGACGATGTCGAGCGCCTGGTCGAACGGCTCGCCCGCAGCCAGACGGACGCCTACCCGCCGCTCAACATCGAGGAGCCCGCAGAAGGCCGCATACGCCTAACGCTGGCCGTCGCGGGCTTTGCACCTGACCAACTCGCTATCACGCTGACGGGACGTGAACTGACGGTCAGGGGCGAACGTACACAACTGGCGGAGGGTAGAACGTACTTGCACAAGGGTATCGCCACGCGCGGCTTTCAGCGCGGCTTTTTGTTGGCCGAAAACCTGGAAGTGGAGGGCGCACAACTGACCAACGGATTGCTGCGGATCGAATTGAAACGCTGCCTGCCAAACCTCGAAATCCGTCAGATTCCCATCACTTTGGGTTGAAAGCGGCACCTATTCCATTTTCGATCGTTAATACCCACATATTCGCCATGAAGCATCGCTACATCGGTTGCTTGGGTAAGGGCCGAAGCGGTGGCTTAAAGGAGTAAAGGAGTAACGACGATGGAGACGATGAAAGAGTTTGGCGGTCTCCCGCACGCATTGAGCGCTGACGAGATCGCCCGCATCATTGGACCGAACACGGTCTATGTCCGCGAAGTCGCGGTTGCGGAGTTGAAGGGCTCGGGCGTGATCCCAGTCGATGCACCAATCCCGCCCTCGCAAAAGTTCTTCGCGCTGCACGCCTCCGACGGCCGACGCGTCGCCGTCGTGGATAGCCGTGACATGGCTTTCGTCGCCGCGCGCCAGCATGAGCTGGAGCCTGTGAGCGTCCACTAACATCGTCGTGGCCGGGCAAAGGAAACCCGGCCACTGACTTCTCTCAAGCCCAATTTCAGTTAAGCAGCGTGAACGCCAACAGTTGGCTCGGTGAGTAGCGCATAGATTTGCGACCGATCGCTCGCCGCCCGAAGTTTCTCGCAAACCGCGCCACTGCGCATCAGACGTGAAATCTGCGCCAACGCTTTGAGATGATCGGCCCCGGCCTCGACCGGGGTCAGCAGCGTAAACACCAGATCGACCGGCGCCGAATCGACGGCCTCGAAATCGATCGCGGCATCCAGATGCACGAACAGGCCCACGATCTTATCAAGCTTCGCCATGCGTGCGTGCGGTATGGCGACGCCGTGGCCGACACCCGTGCTGGCAAGCTTCTCGCGCTGCCACAGCGCCTCGAACACCTTGTCCGCCTCGAGCCCCGATGCGCCCGCGGCAAAGCCTGCGATCTCCGTGATCAGCTTCTTCTTGGACGCCGCCCTCACCCGTTGGAAGACCGCTTGGGGCGATAAGATGGTGGAGATATCCATGGCGGCCCGCGCCGTTTAGCGTTTCGCGCCGGCGGCGGGATCGATCCAGCCGATGTTTCCATCCGCCCGTCGATAGACGACGTTGATCTCGCCATGCGCGCTGTTGCGGAAAACCAATGCCGGTGTCTCAACCAGATCGAGCTGCATCACCGCCTCGCCGACGGTGAGCGTCCGTAACTGCGTCGTATTTTCCGACACGATAACGGGATTGAGCGTCGCAGGCTCGCTCGCGGCCCCGTCGGTTTCGGACGCGATGATGTGCTCGCGCGCATCGCTCGAGGCGATGCTGCCACGCGCGCCGTTGTGGTGATCGCGAATGCGGCTCTTGTAGCGGCGCAGACGCTTGTCCATCCGCTCGATCGCTGCATCGAAACTGGCGTAGATGTCGGTGTGGCGTCCTTGCGCCTGCAGATGCAGGCCGGACGCCAGATGCACCATGCAGTCGGCGCGGTACTCATGACCGTCGCGCGAAAAAGTGACGGCCCCGTCAACTGGGCGGTCGAAATACTTGCCGACGGATTGCGTGACCTTGTCCTGAACGAAGGTCCGCAAGGCATTTCCGATGTCGATTTGCTTGCCGGTGATGGAAAGTTGCATGAGATCTCGACACGCTGAGAGGAAGAAACTAGGTCGCAGTTCGCGTTCGCCAAGGGGCACGAATCACGATGCGGCGACACCGTCCGACAGATTCATCCCTTGCTTCAAGCGCCGCCGCTCGACGGAGGAGGGAATGCGCATGGCTTCGCGGTATTTTGCAACCGTGCGGCGGGCGATGTCGATCCCCGTTTTGCGGAGAATCTCGACAATCCGGTCGTCTGAAAGAACGGCACCTGCTGCCTCATTATCGATCAGGTCGCGGATATGGTGGCGCACGGTTTCGGCCGAATGGGCTTCGCCGCCCTCGGCCGACTGAATGGCGGAGGTGAAGAAGTATTTAAGTTCAAAAGTTCCGCGCGGCGTCGCGATGAACTTGTTCGCGGTCACGCGGCTGACGGTGGATTCGTGCATGCTGATCGCATCCGCAATCGCGCGTAGGTTCAACGGCCGCAAATGCGTGACGCCGTGGACGAAGAAGCCGTCCTGCTGGCGCACGATCTCGGCTGAAACTTTCAGGATCGTCCGCGCGCGCTGATCCAGACTGCGCACAAGCCAGTTCGCATTGTTGAGGCAATCGACAAGATAGGATTTCGTATCCTTGTTCTTGCCCGAGACCGTCGCGTAATAGCGCGAGTTGACCAGCACGCGGGGCAGGGTGTCGCTGTTGAGCTCGACGTGGAACCCGCCACCCTTCGTGTCGCGCACATAGACGTCCGGCACGACCGGTTGCACCGGCTCGGAGCCGAACTTGAGTCCCGGCTTCGGATTGAGTTGCTTGATCTCGGCGATCATCTCGGCGAGGTCTTCGTGTGACACCTGCGTGAGCCGCAGCAGACCCTGCACGTCGCGCTTCGCCAGCGCAGGCAGATTGTCGAGCAGCGCCTGCATCGCAGGATCGAGGCGGTTCTTCTCTTTGAGCTGCAGGGCCAAACATTCGCCAAGCGTTCGTGCACCGATGCCGGTTGGATCGAACGTCTGGATCGCTTTCAACACGCCTTCGACGACGGTGACCGGAACGGCCAGATGTTGCGCCGCCGCCGTCAGATCGACCGTCAAATACCCGGCCTCGTCGATCGCATCGATCAGATAGGCGCCGATCAGCCGGTCGCGCGCGTCCGTGCACGCGACGCTCAGCTGCGCCGCCAGATGTTCGTGAA
>JBKJZU010000004.1:0-12650 GCA_046715015.1 Micropepsaceae bacterium | reverse complement strand
GTTCCAGTGCGCCGCCGTGCCGTCGCCGTAGGGAAAGCGCATACGCCGCACGGTCATGCGCGCGGCATCGGCTTCGGCCATGTGTCGTCCCCGTCGGGCGCACCAGGCGCCACGGCGACGTTACGGCGTTTCGGGCGGCAAAGGGAGGCGGGAAGGCGTGATTCCGGCTACTCGATGGGCGGTTCTTCGGCGCTCTCGTCGCCCGCGCTTTCGTCGTTCGGCGGCGCCTCGTTCTCGGAGGTCTCTGACTCTGGCGAAATGACGTCGGAGACCGGTTCGGCGGGGCGGCGGCGGCCTTCTTTCGCTGCCTTCTGCTCGAACTTGTGGCGCACGTCTTCGGGCGAGAAATGGGGTTGTGCCGGCGTTGCGTCGGCCGTGAGTTCGGCGCCCGCCGGGTCGGCGACGACCGGCTTGCTCGGGCTCAGGTAAAAGCCACCGACCAGTGTCAGAACAACGGTCGTGATGGCGATGGCGATAACCGTGTCGCGGTCCATTGGGTAGGCCTCAGTATTGTGCGCCCGGGAACGCTACCGGCGGAGGCGTTAACACCTCGTCAATTCGTTGCGGTGTCAGCGCCACCACAGGACGATCAACGCGATCTCAACCATCACCAGCGCGATCTGGAAAAATAGAAATGTCCAGAGCGTGCGGTTGTTCAGCCAGTCCCATTCCTTGGCTTGGCCGTAGGCTTGGATCGCCTCGGTCGTCGCGAACAGGCCGAAGGCGCTGCCCAACGCGGCGAGCCCTCCGGTGCCGCCGAGGCCCAGCCAGGCCAGCGCGCGGGCGGCGATGTGACTTGCGAAGGCCACGGTGCGTTCGGCGAGGAACGCGTTCCAGTTCGCGGACTCCTGCGCCTTCGTCGATTTCTTCTTGTCGAGTTTCGTGGAAAGCGCCGCCGGCAGCAGGATCAAAAACTCCGCAGCCCCCGCGCCCAACGCCATGACGAGCGCGTCGGCGAACGTCGCGCTCCAATACCAAAACGCGAAGGCGGCAAGGCCGATCTCGCACACCGACGACCAGACGCCGGAAAGCAGGGATGCGACCCAATCCTGCAGCGCGACCGTGGCGGTGCGCTGCACGACAAAGTCGGCCAAAACCTTCAACACGACGGCGAGCACCCAACTGCCCGCGCCCAACAACAACCAGCCCCAAATCGTCATGGGGCCACTATGGGCTGCGTGTGGGTGCGTTGTCGAGAAACCGGGGGTGGTTTTGCGCAGAGGCTCCGATCACCCCTCGCTCGCCCACTGCGGGCGGGAGAGGGGTCGGGGGTGAGGGTGGGCGCTACGCGAGCGCAGGAGCTGCAAAGCGATCAGCAACCAAACGCTCGAATCATCGACAGCAATTGCCGAACTACACATTTCGACCGCTGAGCTTGTGGATCGCCCACCCTCACCCCCGACCCCTCTACCCCCCGCCCTGGGCGGGCGAGGGGTGATGACGGAAGTTGAGCGGCATGCACTACTGGTGCTCCGCTCAAAGAGAAAGATCGCCCCATGCTGCCGCCCGCCATCAAGACCGTGACGAAGGACGAGACGGACCGCGCGCTCGATATCTTCACGCTGGCGTTCGTGGACGATCCGATGTTGCGGTGGATCTTCACGGACGGCAGCACGTACCTGAAGCATCTGGGCGCCGCGCAGTTCGCGCTCGGCGGGCGGGCGGTCGCGCACGGGACGGGACATGTGCTCGACGATTTTTCCGCGGGCGCGTTCTGGCTGCCGCCGGGCGTCGGCATCGACGACGAGGCGATGGGCGCCTTGATCGAACGCGCGGTGCCTGCCGACAAGCAGGCAGACCTCGCCGGCGTCGCGGAACAGATGGGGCAATATCACCCGCACGAGCCGCATTGGTATCTGGCGGTGTTGGGCGTCGACGTCAGCCGGCAGGGCAAGGGCCTCGGCTCGCTTTTGATGAAGCACGCGCTCGCGCGCGTCGACGCCGAGCGGATGCCCGCCTATCTCGAATCCTCAAACCCGCGCAACATCCCGTTCTACGAACGGCACGGGTTCGAGGTGATCGGGCGGATTCAGTCGGGCGCCACGCCGGTGGTGACGCCGATGTTGCGGCGGGGGAGGTCGCAGTAACCAACGCGCTATCCTGTCGCCGTATTTCGACATTCGATAGTGTCGAAGCTGTGTCGCAGCTGCGTTTGGCGCGTGTCAGGCTTGTAGCCTTCTTGCAGTGTGCAACCAGAGGTGTTCATTCCTAGCCTTAAGAAGTCGTTTACTCTTGACGTCCATCGTCGCCGTGGCCGTTAGTACGGCCCTCAGAGGTATCAGCTCACAGCGATGCGTCGGTTGGCTGCCATTATCGCGTTTGGATTTGGGGTGGTGCTCTTGATTGGGCTTACCTTGGACGCGGTTGCGCATGCGCATGGAGAGGATGTCGTCGCGGCGGAATCGCATGGGGACGGTCCGCACAACCCGGCTGACCATTCGCACGTTCCAGGCGATGACCTTGCGCATGAGCTCGTGTTTCACTCCTGCATGGGCGCTGCCGATCTTGTGCTGACGAATCACTTGCTTCCCCCGATTAGAAGGCACGTCGTTCATATGTCGCGCGCCGATGAGGTGTGCGGCATCACCGTTCCGCCGCCCGACAGGCCACCCTCTCGCTAGCAGGGCGTTAAGCCCTTCGCGGATGTTTGGGTAGGTCCTTCACAAGCGGGCATTTCGATATGTTTCGTTACATAACCGCGGCGCTTGCATGCGCCGTGGCCATCGGTCTGGCCGAAGCCGGCGAGACCAAGTCATCGCGCGCGATCACGCTCGACGAGGCCGTGTCTCGCGCCATCGAGGCGTCGCCGTCGTTGCAGGCGCGCGGGGAACTCGTCGCCGGTGCGGATGCGCACGTCCGCCAGAGCAGTGCTCTTCCAAACCCCACGATCGACGCGCAGCTTGAGAACTTCGCCGGGTCGGGCCGCTTTTCCGATCTCGACGAGAGCGAGCTAACGCTGGGTCTCACGCAGCGCATCGAACGGGGAGCCAAGCGCGAGGGGCGTATCGCCGTCGCGCGAGCGGAGCGGAATGCGGCTGAGCACGAGCGGGAGCGCACGCGTCTCAACGTCGTCTTCGACGCGCGCAAGGCGTTCGTCGATGTGGTCGCCGCCGAGACTGCGCTCGCCAACGCCGACGCGCGCTTCAAGGCCGCACGCGAGATCGAAGCTATGGCGGCGCGCCGGGTGAACGCGGCGCGCGACCCCGTCACCGCAAAGCTGCGCGCCGAAATCCAAACGGCCGAGGCCCGCGCTGCCCGCGCGCAAGCAGAACACGACGTGCACAATGCGAGACGGACGTTGGCTCTGCTCTGGGGCGAGCCGGATGACGGCTTCAAGGTTGACGCGGCTTCGCTCAAGCTTCCTGCAAGCGATCCCAAGGCGAGCGGGAAGAACGCGTCGCCCGATGTCGCGGCGCGCGAAATTGCGGCGCGGCGCGCTGCAGCGAAAGCCACACTCGAAGAAGCCAACGCGCGCTCCGACGTGTCACTGGGCTTCGGCGTTCGCAGGTTCGAGAACGGCGGCGATCTTGCGGGCGTGCTCACATTCTCGATGCCGCTTGCCGTGTTCGACGGCAACGAAGGCGCGATCGAGCGGGCGCGCGCGGAGCGCCGTGCCGCCGAACTGGATGTTGCCGACGCGGAGCGCCGGTATCAGACCGCGCTCGTCGTGTTGGAAGAAGAAGCTGTGCGTTCGCGCACGGAACTCGACGCACTGCGCAACGAAATGCTGCCACGCGCGAGGTCGGCGCTTGCCGCCGCCCGCAGGGGCTACAACGCCGGCGCCTTCAGCTATCAGGAAATCGCCGAGGCACAGCGCATTCTAGCCGAACTTGCCCAACGCGAAGTCGTCGCGTTCCGGACGCTCCACACCGCACATGCCAGCCTTGAGCGGCTCACCGGCGTTGCCGAGCAAGGAGAAAGACAATGAGTGGGACTTTGAAGCGCGGCCTCATGCTCCTCGCAACCACCGGCGCGTTGGCGTTGTTGGCGGCGTGCGGTCAAGCGCCCGCAACCGGCGAAGGCGGCCACGGTGCCGCTGCGTCGGGCGAGTTCGAGCGCGGGCCGCATCGCGGACGCATGCTGCGCTCGGGCGACCTCGCGGTCGAGATCACGATTTTTGAAACGGGCGTTCCGCCGGAATTCCACGTCTACGCTTACAGCGACGGCAAACCAGTTGCACCCGCAACGGTGTCGTTGACGATGGCGCTGAAACGGCTCGGCGGAAAGATCGACACTTTCAAATTCAAGCCCGACAAGGATTACCTCGTCGGCAACGGCACCGTCGTCGAGCCGCACTCCTTCGATGTCGTCGTGACGGCAAACCACGAAGGCAAAGCGCACCGTTGGTCCTATGCCTCGTATGAGGGCCGCACGATCATCAAGGCGAAGGCCGCCGCCGAGGCGGGTGTGACCATCGAGAAAACGGGTCCCGCGACGATCAAGCAGACGATCGCACTTCTGGGCCACGCCGATTTGGCGCCTGGTGCAAAGGCGACGCTGCGCGCGCGCTTCCCGGGCAAGGTTGTTAGCGTTGCGAAAAACATCGGCGATGCCGTCCGTTCCGGCGAAGTGCTCGCGCGCATCGAAAGCAACGAGAGTCTGCAGACTTACGCCGTCATTGCGCCCTTCGACGGTGTCGTCTTGGAGCGCAATGTCAACAAAGGCGACATCGCAAACGATGCGATGTTACTTATAGTCGGAAACACCCGAAAGCTCGTTGCCGACTTCCACGTTTTCGATCGCGATGCCGCCCGCATTCGCGCGGGCCAAGCAGTGCGAATCGCCTCGCTGGACGACGCCGTCACCGCGGAGACGAAAATTGCCTTGCTGTCGCCGGTCAAGGATTCTGGTTCCCAGTCGATCGTCGCGCGCGCGCTATTCGACAACCCGGGCGAGGCGTTCAGGCCGGGCATGACCGTCAACGGCCATGTCGTCGTCGACGAAGCTCAGGTTCCTCTTGCGGTCAAGACGGCCGCCATTCAACAGTTTCGCGACTTCGAAGTCGTGTTCGCCAAGATCGGCGAAACTTACGAAGTGCGTATGCTCGAAATCGGCAGACGTACTGCCGAGTGGACCGAAGTGCTCGGTGGCATCGAGCCGGGCGCTGACTACGTGGTTGCCAATAGCTTCTTGATCAAAGCCGACATCGAAAAGTCGGGCGCGTCGCATGACCACTGAACCGTCGTCCGCATTCGAGCGCATCATCCTCTTTTCGATCCGGCAACGCTGGATGGTTCTGGCCGTTGTGCTTGGGCTGGCGGCGCTCGGCGTCTGGAACTTTCAACGGCTGCCGATCGACGCCGTGCCCGATATCACGAACGTGCAGGTCCAGATCAACACTGAAGCACCGGGCTACTCGCCGCTCGAAGCCGAGCAACGGATCACGTTTCCGATCGAAGCGGCAATCTCGGGTCTCCCGCGGCTCGACTACACACGTTCGCTGTCGCGCTACGGTCTCAGTCAAATCACGGTCGTGTTCGAGGACGGCACCGACATTTACTTCGCACGTCAGTTGGTCGGCGAACGGCTGCAAGCGGTGCGCGGCCAGTTGCCGCCCGGCGTCGAGCCCGAGATGGGACCGATCGCCACCGGCCTCGGCGAGATTTTCATGTACCTCGTCGAGCCGAAACCCGGCGCCAAAAAGAGCGACGGTTCCGCTTGGACGCCCACGGACCTGCGAACCATCCAGGACTGGGTGATCAAGCCCCAGCTCAGAACCGTGCGCGGGGTGACCGAGGTCAACGCTGTCGGCGGTTACCGCAAGGAATACCACGTCACGCCGCATCCCGAGCGTTTGGCAGCGTTCGAGTTGACGATCGCCGACGTCATCACGACGTTGGAACGCAACAACGCAAATGCCGGCGCGGGCTACATCGAACGCAACGGCCAACAAGTTTTGATCCGCGTGCCCGGTCGCGCTGCCGGCGCGGACGATCTCGGTAAGCTGGTCGTCGTTCGCCGTAGCGATGTTCCCGTTCGCATCGAGCAGGTGGCCGACGTTCGCTTGGGGACGGAGTTGCGCACGGGGGCCGCGACCGTCAACGGCGAGGAAGTCGTGCTCGGCACCGTCTTCATGCTGGTGGGCGAGAACAGCCGCACCGTGTCGCATGCCGTCGCCGCAAAATTAGAGGAGATCAACAAAAGCCTGCCCGAGGGCGTCGTCGCACGCGCGGCCTACGACCGCACGACGCTGGTCGACCGTACGATTGCGACCGTCGAGACAAATCTTTTGGAAGGGGCGCTGCTCGTCGTCGCGGTGCTGTTCGTGCTCCTCGGCAACATGCGCGCGGCGCTGATCACGGCGGCGATGATCCCGCTGTCGATGCTGCTTGCGATCACAGGCATGGTGCAGAACAGGGTGTCGGGCAACTTGATGAGCCTGGGCGCGCTCGATTTCGGCCTGATCGTCGATGGCGCGGTGATCATCGTCGAAAACTGCCTGCGCCGCTTTGGCATGGAGCAACATCGCCTCGGCCGCCTTCTGTCGCGCGAAGAGCGTTTCGCGCTCACCGCATCCGCAACCAGCGAGGTGATCCGTCCCAGCATATTCGGCGTTCTGATCATTACGGTCGTTTACGTTCCGATCTTTGCCTTGACCGGCATCGAGGGGAAAATGTTCCACCCGATGGCGTTCACCGTCGTGACGGCTCTCGTCGCCGCGCTTCTATTGTCGATCACGTTCGTACCCGCCGCCGTTGCCCTGTTCGTCACCGGCAAGGTCGACGAGCGCGAGAACGTGTTCATGCGCGGTGCGCGCGCCTTCTATGCGCCGCTGCTGGATTTCGCGGTTGCAAACAGGCTTCTCATGGCAGGTGCGTCGATCGTGCTTGTCGCCGTCAGTGCGTTCGGCGCCTCGCGCATGGGGTCGGAATTCATCCCCAATCTCGACGAAGGCGACATCGCGCTGCATGCCCTTCGCATTCCCGGCACCAGCTTGACGCAAGCCGTCGGCATGCAGTCGGCATTGGAGAGGCGTTTGCGCGAGGCGCCGGAAATCGAACTAACGTTCGCAAAACTCGGCACCGCCGATGTGGCGACCGATCCAATGCCGCCCAGCGTCGCCGATACATTCATCATCGTCAAAGACCGCAGCCTGTGGCCCGACCCCTACAAACCGCGTAGTCAGTTCATCGAAGAACTGGAGCGCATCGCCGCCGGCGTGCCTGGGAACAACTACGAATTCACGCAGCCCATCCAAATGCGCTTCAACGAATTGATCGCCGGGGTTCGCTCGGACGTGGCGGTCAAAGTTTTCGGTGACGATCTCGATCAGTTACTGGCGGCGGGCGAGGCGATCGAAGGCGTGTTGAAGACCATTCCGGGCGCGCGCGACGTCAAGGTCGAACAGGTGACCGGTCTGCCGTTGCTGTCCATCGTGCCAGACCGCCAGGCGTTAGCGCGCCACGGCTTGAGTATCGCCGACATTCAGGACGTCGTCGCGACCGCGCTGGGCGGACGTCCGGCGGGGCAAATCTTCGAAGGCGACCAGAGGTTCGATATTGTCGTGCGCATGCCTGAAAACGTGCGCAACAGCCTGGAGGCGATCAGCCGCTTGCCGATCCCGTTGCCGGGCCACGAGAGCACCGGCACCGATCCGGCGTTCGTTCCGCTGTCTGAAGTGGCGCAACTCGAACTGGCGACGGGGCCCAACCAGATCAGCCGCGAGAACGGGAAGCGCCGCGTCGTCGTGACGGCCAACGTGCGCGAGCGCGACCTTGGGTCATTCGTCGAAGACGCACGCGCGGCTGTGGCGGCAAGTGTCGAGGTGCCCGCGGGCTATTGGGTTGCCTATGGCGGCACGTTCGAACAGTTGATCTCCGCGTCGCAACGTTTGTCGATCGTCGTGCCGGTTGCGTTGCTTCTGATCTTCGGACTGCTGTTCTCGCTCTACGGCTCGGCCAAAGACGCTGCGATTATCTTCACCGGCGTTCCCTTGGCGCTGACGGGCGGTGTCGCGGCGCTACTCCTAAGGGATCTGCCTCTGTCGATCTCGGCCGGCGTCGGCTTCATCGCTTTGTCCGGTGTCGCGGTCCTGAACGGCGTGGTCATGGTTTCCTTCATTCGCGCGCTGCGCGAACAAGGCACACCCCTCGACGAAGCGATCCGCGAAGGGGCGCTCACGCGTCTGAGGCCGGTTCTGATGACGGCCTTGGTGGCGAGCCTCGGCTTCGTGCCGATGGCCCTCAATGTCGGCGCCGGAAGCGAAGTCCAGCGTCCGCTGGCCACCGTCGTCATCGGCGGGATCATCTCGTCCACAATTCTGACACTGCTCGTCCTGCCAGCTATCTACCGGCTGTTTCACCGCGAGAAGGAGCCGGAAGACTTGTGACAAAACCGTTCCGGCAGGAAGGGAGTATACGTTTGCGGGACGTGCTGACTACATTCGTGAGGCTGTCGTGAGAAACTTGGCCGCTCCCGGTCCGGCGTTTGCGCTTGGGTCGGCTGTGCTCTTCGGCTTGAGCACGCCGCTCGCGAAGGTTTTGGGCCCGATGATCCCTTGGGTGAACCGCAGGTTCACGCGCACGCGCATGCGGCTCTACGGCACAAGCATCCGCACTATCCGGATTTGCACCACCGGCATAGACATTGAGGTTTCGACGCTACGATGCTCCCTCACGCCTCTCTCGCTGACATTCCCCCTGACGTTCAGGCGCTGATCCTTTCCCGGCTCGACGAGGTCGCGCGCGTCGAGCGGGTGCGCATTGTGCTTGCGGTCGAGTCGGGGTCGCGGGCTTGGGGGTTTGCTTCGGCGGATAGCGACTATGACGTGCGCTTTCTTTATGTGCGGTGGCTTGAGGAATATGCGGGGCTCACGGTCCCGCACGATGCGAAGAAATCTCGGGTGGGGCGCCAGAGCCTTCGAGGCTTATCCCCCACCCGAACCTTCTCGCACTTCGTGCTCGAACGTTCGACCGCCCCGCAGTGGGGGCGGTATTGCTTGCTTTGCTCTGGCTCGAGACGCGTGGCGAGGAGACGCCGCCGATGTCGCTGCCCGCGCTGCTCGACGGGGTTTCGCTGCCTGCGGACGTGGCGGCGGCGATCGTCGATTTGCGCGCGCGCAAAGCTGCGGGCGTGGAGGCGGGGAAGGGCGCGCGCATCGCGGCCCTCGATGCGTTCTGCACGGCGCGCATGGCGTGGGCGCGGGCGCATCTGCCGGGGGCTGCGCCGGCGCCGGACGCCGGCCTCGCGCGGGCGGCGGCGGCGATGTTCCACGCGTCGGTGTTCGGTCACCCCTCTCCCGCCCGAAGTGAGCGGGCGAGGGGTGATGTGGGGACACAAGCGCGGTTGACTTTGCGGGAGTTATGTTCTATCTTTGTTCTCACGTGAAACAGAGGGCGAATTGGCTCAGCGCATGCTCCGACAATCCCTGCACTCGCATCAAACGGCGGCGTTGTCTGGTGAGGCGTTTTGCGCGCGCCGCGGCGGGCTTTTGCGCGGGCGTGAATTGCGGCGCGTGGCAATGGACAGCGAATCGGCGGAAAACCTGTCGCCTCACGGCACCTTTCGTCGCATTCCGGCGAAGTGTGTCTGGGTTGCATCCGCGCGCGCGCCGGAATTGGTATTATGTGGGCCGCTGAGCTCGCAAAGAATGGTGGTCTGACATGGTCCGCAACATCCTCATCGGTCTCGTGGTGCTCGTCGTGGCGCTTGTGGGCGGGGCTTTTCTCACGCCGCAAAACGCGCATGTGGAGCGTTCGACCTTGATGGCCGCGACGCCGGAGGAGGTGTTCTCCGTCGTCAACGATCTCTCGCGCTTCAACGAGTGGTCGCCGTGGGCGCCGAAGGATCCGAAGGCGAAGTACACGATGGACGGGCCGCCGTCGGGCGTGGGCGCGAAGATGTCGTGGACGAGCGAACCGCTCGGCAACGGCGCGCAGGAGATCATCGAGAGCACGCCGTTTTCCAGCGTGAAGACGCGGCTCGATATCGACGATCAGGGTCCGGCTCACGGCACGTTTACGTTCGCGCCGGCCGAGGGCGGGACGAAGGTCACCTGGGCGTTCGACAGCGACCTCGGGATGAACCCGTTGATGCGCTACATGGGTCTCATGTTCGACACGTGGATCGGTAAGGACTACGAGGAAGGCCTCGCGAACTTGAAAGTGCTGGTCGAGAAGGGCGCGCAGGCTGCGACCGCGGCCGCGCTCGCGACGCCGGGCTCAGGTCCCGCGCCGCCCGACGTTCCGATGGCGGCTGCGGCCGATCCGACGAAGGGGCCAGAGGTTGTCAGCGTCGCGGCCAAGGCTGTGATCCTCACGCGGGCGAGCGCGAAGGCGGCCGATAACGCCGCGATCTCGGCCGCACTTGGGGCCGCGAACCAGAAGCTCCTCAACTACGGCATGACGAACGAGCTGCAGATCGGCGGCGCGCCGCTTGCCATCACGATTTCGCATAGCCCGGACGGCGACTGGGTGTTCGATGCGGCGATGCCGCTCGCCGAGGCGCCCGCGAAGGCGGTGGCCGAGGTCGACGGCGTGAAGGTCGGCGAGACCTATGCGGGGCGCGCCGTGAAGCTGACGCATAAGGGCCCGTACAACACGATGAACGAGACCTACGCCCGCATCCACGACTACACCAAGGCGCAAGGGCTCAAGGAGAAGAGCGTCGCCTGGGAGGAATACGTGGGCGATCCGACGGAGACGCCGGACGCGGAGCTTTTGACGAACGTCTATATCGCGGTCGAGTAGGTCAGCTCGGCCGTTCGCAGGATTCGGGCTTGTCTTTGCCCGAGACGAGCAGGTTCGCGTTTTCGCCGTTCACCCAGAACACGGTCGCGCCGTCGGAGTATTTCTGACCCTCGGCGGCCTCGACCTTCTTCAGCTGAACTTCGCGGCTCTTGAACGCCAGCGTGACGGCTTTTCCGTCTTCGCCCATGGGCCGCACGATGACGCGGCCGCTATCGGCGCAGTCGAACGAGGCGGGGCGCGTTTCCAGCATCGGCGGGCGGATCAGCGGCGACTGGATGTTTTCCGGCCGGTCCTGCGGGTCGGTGCAGGCGGGGAGCGTGGCTAGGGCTGCGAGGGCGAATAACAGGCGCGACTGGGACACGGTGGAGCCTCGTGACGGTGAGTTCGCGTGGTAGGTAGCAGGCGCCGCGCCGCGGCGGCAAGGTCTCTAGAGACGCGCGCCCGTGCGCACGGTGTCGAGCGCGGTGCAGTAGGCGCTCGCGTCTTTCGTTCGGCCGGCGGCCAGCATGGCGGCGGCAATTTCGCCGGCGCTTTGGTCGCTGATTTTGCCGAGGCTGCGGGCCTTGTTCAGGTCGTCGGTGAGGGCGGTGACTTTGCGGGCGACGTCTGCGGGCGTGCTGCAGGCCGATGTGCTCGCCGCCGAGCCTTCGCACGCGGCGAGAGCGACCGATAGGCAGACGACCGCTGCCACCGCAAAACCGTTTTTCATTTGAACGCCAGCCCGCCCGCACTGCTTTGAATTATACACAGGATGCCGCATTCCTTTACGTTTGCCAACCGGCTTCACGCGACAGGGTCAAGGGCGCGGCAACCTTGAAATTGCGGGTTCCCTCGAATCCGCTTACACGGAGAGCCCATTTAACGCCAATAGGTTAGACGATGAGCGGCTCTCCAGCGCTGCCCCCGGGCTTTCTTTCGAAGGCCCTCGGGCGGATTAAACCTTCACCCACCATCGCCGTTAGCCAAAAGGCGCGCGACCTGGTGGCGGCCGGGCGCGACGTCATTGGGCTGGGCGCGGGCGAGCCCGATTTCCCGACGCCCGACAACATTAAGCAGGCGGCTTTCCGGGCGATCGAGCGGAACGAGACGCGCTATACCGCGGTCGAGGGCATCCCGGAACTCAGGCAGGCGATCTGCGCCAAGTTCAGCCGCGAAAACGGGCTCGACTATAGGCCCGCCCAGACGCTGGTCGCGCCGGGCGGCAAGGCGATCATTTTCAACGCGTTCGTGGCGACGCTGAACCCCGGCGACGAGGTGGTCATTCCGGCGCCGTATTGGGTGAGTTATCCCGACATCGTGCAACTTACCGGCGCGACGCCCGTGATCGTCGAGGCGACGGCCGCGAGCGGCTTTCGCATCACGCCGGAACAGCTCGCCAAAGCGATTACGCCCAAGACCAAATGGGTGATGCTGAACGCGCCGTCGAACCCGACCGGTGCGGCCTACACCGCCGCGCATCTGAAGGCGCTCGCTGCGGTGCTTCTCGATCACCCGCATGTGTGGGTGCTGACCGACGACATGTACGAGCACATTCTCTACGACGGTTTTCAGTTCGCCACGATCGCGCAGGTGGAGCCGAAGCTCTATCCGCGGACGCTCACCATGAACGGCTGTTCGAAGGCCTATTCGATGACGGGTTGGCGCATCGGTTATTGCGCGGGGCCTGAGCCGCTGATCAAAGCGATGGCCGCCGTGCAGTCGCAGTCGACGACGATGGCAACCTCGGTCAGCCAGTGGGCCGCGGTCGAGGCGCTGAACGGACCGCAGGATTTCATCGCCCCGCGCGCGGCGGCGTTCCAAAAGCGGCGCGACCTCGTCGTGTCGATGCTGAACCAGGCCAAGGGGATCAAGTGCCCGACGCCGGAAGGCGCGTTTTACGTCTATCCGTCGTGCGAAGGCACGATCGGAAAGGCGGCGCCATCGGGCCGCACGATAAAAAACGACGAAGATTTCGCCGCCGAA
>JBKJZU010000003.1:0-2668 GCA_046715015.1 Micropepsaceae bacterium | reverse complement strand
GCGGAATCGAACCACCGACACGCGGATTTTCAGTCACAAACTGATTTCCGCAACATCAATTGCGCAGGGGCATGCGTCGACGTGGGATGGCCGCGCCTGCATCTTAACTGGTCCGATCGATCTCCCGTTTCAACGCGGCGAATTCCGGATTTCCTGTCAATGGCACGGCGAGCAGGGGGTCGCGAACCAAAGCCCATCCTGCGTTCTCGCTGGGTATTTCAATCAAGCGCCGCATAATTACCACTGCTTCGCCGCCTTGCCCGGCCCACGCGAGCACTGTGGCCGCTACCGCCATAACTTTCGGGCCCAGCAGAGCGTCTCGCTCCACGGGCATCATTCGTAAAGCGCGCCGTGCTTGTGCAGTTGCGCGCGTCTTGTCACCAAGGAGCAGCGCAGCATGGGCCTCAAGCAACGCCACGTTCCACTCGCGCGACGGCACCCAGCTGATGCGGGCAGCCGCCGCAAACACTTCACGTCCGTGCTCGGCCGCCGTCTCAGCCCCGCGCAATAATTGGCCGTACCCATTAGAAATTGCAATTGGCATCAGCAAACCACTTTCGCCGCTGCGGCTAACCGTGGATATAGACGCATCGAATTTCGTTGCGACCAAGTGCGCGGCAACTTCTTCCGTGCGCCCAGCGTCGCGCAAGTAGGTTTCGTGATGCGCCCACGATACCGCTGGATCGAGGCGGTCACGCCATGTATCAATATAGCGAGCGATCAGCTCGGGATTGCGCTCGATCGCCTCAGTCGCAAAGGCGCGATACGCTGCGATATCGTTATCGGGCGGAGCGCGAAGCTCGAAGGCATTGGCCACGCTCAAAACTTCTCGAAACCTGCGCGTATTGAAAAGTAGTTCCATCAGGGTACTGACATAGTTGGCGTTTGCACCTTCGCGGTTGACTAATTCTCTGAACACCGCGATAGCCTTGTCCCATTCACCCAGCCTGCGCAATAGCAATCCTTCGAGCTCGCGCAACTCGAGGTCGTTCGGAAATTGACTCAGTGCAGAGCGAGTGGTCTTGAGTGCGCGTTCATAGTTCATGTCGCCGTAATATTCGAGCGTGACTTGAGCCGCGAGGACCACAGCGGTATCTCCCGCCACGCGGCGCGCTGAATTAATGTCGCTGACGATCGACTGCCACTGGTTCTTTGAAAGGTCGCGCATTTGCCAGAGGCGGTTAAGTAACACGCGCGCACGCAGCGCATATGCGACCGCCAAATCCGGATCGATTTCGATGGCGTGAGTCACAAGCGCTTCCAGTCGATCGTAATCGCGCGTGTTCTCCAATTGGCTGAATTCGACGTCGAGCTGTACCTTGCCCTTGAGATAGAGATCGTAGGCAAGTGGATTCTTCCCAACATTGGCCGCAGTTGAACTCGGCTTGAGTGCGTCACCGGCCGCGAGAAGGCGCACGTTGAGTGCCGTCGCCACGTCGGCGGCAACTTCGGATTGGAGGCTGAGCACATCGCGCAAGGGTCGGTCGAAGGTGTGTGACCAAATATTGCTGTCGGTGTCGGCATCGATTAGCTGAAGAGTGAGGCGGACCTGATCTCCTGCACGTCGCACCGCGCCTTCAAGCAAGTGACTCGCGCCGAGCTCGACGGCGATCTGCTTGACAGTCTTTGGCGTGCCCGCATATGTGCGCATTGTCGTACGCGATACGACCTGCAGGTCCGGAGTGGCCGCCATCGCCGAAAGGATCTCATCGTGAAGGCCGTCGGCAAAGAAGGCGTTGGCGGGATCGGGGCTCTGGTTTTCCAGCGGCAGCACCGCGAGTCGCAAGGTGGTCGCTTCACGGGCAGTTGCTGACTGTTTCGAGCCCGCATTGGTCGCCGTTTCCGGGGTCTGGTCAGGCGTCCGCTGGTAGTACCAGAAGGCACCCGCGCCCAAAGCCATCAGTGCAATGAGAGCGAGTCCGAGACCTGGTGCACGATGCTTGCCGCGGTTGGCTGCGAACCAGAACCACGGCCGGACCGAACGCACTAGTCGGCCGCTTGGCTCAATCTGCTCAGCTGGGGCTGGCTTTGCGTGGCGCGTGGGCGCACTCTCCGCGCCCAGTAACTGGCGAACCCGCTGAGCAAACGCCCGGGACGTCTCGCCGCCCGGCAGCCGGGTCCATTGCACATTCAGGAACTCATCCGGTACACGCGCGCCGGCGTCATCGGTCTCGTCAATTACAACCGGCACCAGGAAGGCCGCATCGTCCGCAATGTCGAGGAGTCGCCGCGTGGCGAGTTTCCACTCACGCCGGAAATAGCCTTCGGTCCGCGCATTGGTGTGCGCTGAAATTATCGGCAGGAACAAAGCGCAATCATGAATCTGCTTCTTGATTTGCGAGTCCCAGGCGTCGCCCCCGCGCAGTTCACTCCGGTCGAACCACACCTCAACGCCGGCAGCTCTCAGCGCCTCGCAAATGCGCCCTGCCGCCTCTGCATCCTGGGAGGCGTAGGAAAGGAAGACGGCACCGGTGGGGAGAGACTGTCCCGGCATGGATTAGCGCTTGCTCACGCGTCCCGACTGAAGGTTCTGTCAACCCAGCGCTGTGATTATAGGCCGGTCGAATTCGAGACCACTAAAGTGGATAGAGCAGGCGCAAACGATGGCGCGCGCCGGTGTCGAATGAGAGATGGTGGCCAGTGGCGGAATCGAACCACCGACACGCGG
>JBKJZU010000002.1:0-2677 GCA_046715015.1 Micropepsaceae bacterium | reverse complement strand
TTGCCGATCGTCACGCTGGCAGAGTTCGAGCCGTAGGTCACGACCGGGAACAGTGCGCCGGGGATGAGATCGATCACGGAGCCGAAGGTGCCGGAGCGCGCGCCGCTGGTCGTCAGGAACGTGTGCGTTTGGCCGAGCACCGGGCTTGGTCCGAACGGCTGGAAGCGCACGGCGCCTGCGAGCGAGGCGCTGCCAGTTACGGCGAGGACGTCGCCGGTGAGGTTGTTCATCTCAATGTCGAGCAAGCCTGACGCTAGCTGCGTGTAGCTCGCCACGGTTTCCGTGCCGATCGAGTTGCCGGGCGCGACGGTGCCGGCGTTGACGACGGTGCTCAACACGGTGCCGGTGCCTGACAGGCGGCCAGTGCTGTTGATCGAGACGATGCCGAAGCCGGTCGGATCGAACGAGCGCAGCACGCCGTTGACGATCAAGTTGCCGCTCGCGCTCGATTGGCCCCAGAAGCCGAGGTCGCCGCCGCCCGCGACGTTGAGCGTCGAGCCCGCGGTGATGCCGAAGATGTCGATGTCGCGCGTGTCGCTCAGCGTCACGGTGTGGCCGCTGCCGATCGTGACGTTGTAGAAGCGTTGGCCGATCGAGTAATCGGCGACGGTGAAGGGGTTGTCGGTTGCGCCGAACGTGTTGTCGGGCGTGATGCCGCTGCTCCAGTTGCCGGCCACACTCCACGCGCCCGATGCAGCCGAGGAGGAAAAGCGCAGCGGATCGTTGGCGCCGATGAAGACTTGGTATTGGGCTTCCGTCAGGTTGGTCCAGAACGGCAACGAGCCGTAGCCCCAGCCGGCCACGCCGATGGTGAACACACCGGAGGCGACGCCCAGCACGCGGCCCGAAGCGTCGAAGATCGGCCCGCCGGAGTCGCCGGGCGCGACCGCTGCTTCGCGCGTCGTGGCGACGGGCGTGCCGAAGAAGTCCGTTCCGACGAGGTTCAAGGGGTCTTCAAAGTCGGCCACGATGACGGTGCCGGTCGAGGCGAACTGCGTGATGAAAACACCTTCGTTCGTGTTCGTGCCGATGCGGCGGCGTCCGTCGAAGATTTGATTCGGCACCGATCCCGTGCCGGCCGTGCCGTAGCCCACGATGTTGAGCGTTTGGCCGGTCGTCGACGTTGTGGCGATGGCCGAGCCCGCGATGTTGTAGACTGGGCGGTCGAGCGCGATGATCGCGAGGTCCTGACCCAGAGAGAAGTTGAAGGGATTGTAGGCGCCGGGCGTCACGACGCTGACGGCGTTGCGGGTGTTGGGACCTGTGAAGATGCCCCCGGTTGCCGGGTCGAAGTTGATCCTTGCGCGTACGATCGCCTCCGGGACGAGGCCGTCGCGCACGCAGTGGGCGGCGGTCAAATAGAAGCGCGCATTGATCAGCGTGCCGGAGCAGAATCCGAGGCTGGCGCTGGTGTCGGAGCGGACCATGTTGACCATGCCGACGCTCGGGCGCGTGTTCGTCGCGTCGAACTGACCGACGGGCGAGCCAAGATCGTTGCGCCAGTTCATCGCCGGACGCAGGCTCTCGATCGTGACGGTGTAGCCGCGTTCGACGAGCATGTCGGACAGGCTCTGCAGCGGCGAGATCGATTGATAGTCTGCAAGCGGATCGTTCGCGACCGGCTGAATGTTTTCCAAATCCAAATTCAGCAGCAACTGCGGCTGTTCGGGCGGCACCTCTTGAGCGAAGGCCGCGGGTGCGAGCAGGGCCGCGCCGGCAAGCAGAAACGCACGCAGCGCGTCGAGACGCGTGAACCGACCCATGATGTCCCCAAATTCCTTTGGCAGCCGCGCGTTAACCGTGCGAACTTGCCAACCCCGACCGAGATGCGATCACGAAACCTCAGGTTGAGCAATGTGTAGGCGCACGCGGACCGAGAGTTTGCCGGCGCGAATGGCAACGCGCGCACAGTGTTCGCTTGGCGCGCACAATTCTTTCTGCGGTTCACGCCTTCGCGGTGAAGGAATAGTGCTTCGTCGTGTTGCCATTCGCGTGTGAGGCGAGTGATCGTGTCCGCTACTCGCCTGGTGAATGTATGTCATGCGACCGGCGTGGGCGCGGTCGCGTTTCAGCCACGGGAAGGGACTCCGGGGGTTGACAATAGTTTTCATATCATAGAAATATTGTCATTATTCAGAAACGAAAGGTGATGCCATGGCTCAAGTCCGTCCGTCGTTCTCGTCCGCGCTCTGCTACCGCGATCCGAAGGCCGCGCTGAAGTGGCTCGAGAAAGCCTTCGGGTTCGAGACCTTCATGGTGATCACCGACGCCGAGGGGAATCTCGGGCATTCCGAGATGCGCTACGGCAACGGGGTCATCATGGTCGGCAACGAATGGACCGCCGACCATAAGAGCCCGCAGAACATCTCTGGCCACAACACGCAGACTGTTCACGTGCATCTGGACGAAGACGTGGATCGGCATTGCGCGCGCGCGAAGGCTGCGGGCGCGGAGATCATCATGGCGCCCGAGACGCAGTTCTACGGCGACCGCACGTACCGGGCGCGCGATTTTGAGGGCCACATCTGGACATTCGGGCAGACCGTCAAGGCGGTCACGCGCGAAGAAGCCGAGAAGGCCTCGGGTCTTAAGATCGAGGGTTGGATTTGATTGCGCCGCGCCGGGCTTCGAAAGTTGCGACGGTCGACGCCGTGTTGGCGGCGTTGGCCGATCCGGC
>JBKJZU010000001.1:0-3422 GCA_046715015.1 Micropepsaceae bacterium | reverse complement strand
GGCCGTGGCGGAAGCGCTGCCCACGATGCGCGCACCCTGCCTCAGCGTCGCGTTCCCCGTTGACGCCGCGGAGGATGCCGCTTCGTCGCTCGTGCTGCTCGCCAGGTCGTTCGCCGAGTCCGCATTGTCCGCAGCACTATCGACCGCGCCGCGGCCGTTCACGGCGGCGTTCGCCGACGTGCCAGCGTTCGCATCCGCGTTTCCGCTCACCGGGGGCAACGACGGAACGCCAATGCGCCCACCCGCGCCGAGCGTGCTCTGAACGGCACCACCCACGCCGCCGCTTAAAATTCCGCCTGCCAAAACTTGGGTCGCAAGACTGATCGTCGTGCAAAAAGCGACGGCCGCCACCGAGCCGAGCATCATACGCATTGATCCAACTCCTCGTTGCTTATCGAACGGCCGAAACGCCGATTCGAGGGAACAACGGGGTGACCCGCGATTTCCTTCCGCCCCTTCCAAAAAAAATTCCTAGCGCCAGCCGCCGTCGCGCGCGCGCCGCTCGGCCGCCGCGTCGAACGGCGCACCGTCGATCATGCCGTCCACGGCCTTCCGCACCTCGTCCGGAAGCCCGGCGCCCGCGAGTTCGTAGGGTGCGCCGCTTCGAACCGGTGCGGACACAAACGTGTTGACCGTCCAGCCGCTCGGCTCTCGGCACGCAATGCCGGCAAAATTTTCGCGAGCGGCGCCCAAGTCGAACGTCCGGCACACCTGTCCGTCACCGGCACGAAAACTCACGCCCACGCGCGGACCCTCGCGAACCTCGTCGCCGGCGAGTTGCGTGTCGAGCGCTTGCGCCAACCGGCCTTCCGCCGCGAACGGCACCGAGCGGTGGCCGGGGTCGCGAACCAACCCGGCGTAAAGCACGATGCCGACTGCAAGCGTGACGCCGAGCGCCGCCGCGGCGCCCGTCAGAGCCGCGCCGGACCAGCGTGGAAGCAAGCCGGCGACTTTATCGCGCCAGCTCGGCTGCAACGAAACAGGCGTCGTCATTGCGGCGTCAACGATGCGCGCGGGCACCGGCTGCTTCAGTGCCGGATCGAACGCGGTGCTGAGTATCGCGTGCACCCTTTCTTGCCGCTTGAGCCGCGCCTGCAGAACGGGGTCGGCCGCCAAGGCCGCGTTGACGCGTTCGCGTTCGTCCGGCGGCAACTCGTTGTCCAGATAGGCCATCAAGATTTCGTCGCTGATCGTCATCACAACACCTCGGAAGCGTCGGCGCCCTCGCCCGCCAGCGCGGCCGCCAGCGCACTGCGCGCGCGGAACAGGCGGCTGGTCAGTGTCCCGACCGGCACGCCCAGCGTATCGGCCGCATCGCGATAGGACAGTCCCTCGACGCAAACGAGCGCGACGGCGACGCGTTGCTCGTCCGGGAGCTTCGCCATCGCAGCACATGTTGCGCTGAAGGCCAGGCGCGCCTCCACATCCCGTTCGCCGTCGGCGCCCGTACGCTCCAACGCCTCGTCGTCGAGCGGCACCGTCGCGCGCACCTTACGCGCCCGCACGGCGTCGATCCAAATATTCTGCGTCAAGCGAAACATCCAACTATCCAATCGCGTTCCTGTCTCCCAGCGATGCAGGTTGCGCAGAGCGCGTTCGACCGCGTCTTGCACCAAATCGTCGGCGTCGCTCCCGTTTCCGGTCAAAGAGAGCGCAAACCGGCGCAGCCGCGGCAGCAGCGCGACAACGTCCTTGCGTATGGTCTCCAAGGGCCGAACCATGCGTTCACCCATACAACGGATTGCACGCAGAAATAATCCTCGCGAAAAAACTCGCTTTGCGTTCAAGCGGTTGTAAGAAACTGTGGGCTCGCCCGTTGTCGGACGTTATGTTCTCCACCATGCGCGGAACCGTCCTTTTCGGCACCCTCGTCCTTGGCTTGCTGCTCCCCGCAGCCGCCGGGCCGCTGACTCTGCCAACGCCGAAGCCCGCGCCGGTGATCGGCAACACGCTGGGCACGGCGCGCAGCGCAGTGGACGATACGGGCACCACGGCAACCGGCACGGTGAACAACACGGCGACCGGCACGGTGGGCGACACGGTCGGTGCGGTGACCGGCGCGGTCGGCGACACGTTGAACGGGGTAACCGGCACGTTGAACGGCGTTCTGGATCCCGCGGGACTCGACGTTGCGGGCCGCCCTGCCAATCCCACGCTGTTTGAAGTCGATCCGAACGGCGCGCGCGTCGTGCGTGGCGTGGTGATCGCAATCGCGCTCTCCGATCGCGCCCGCGCTGCCGCGGATACGATGGGGCTTGAGGTCGCGCGCACCGAAACGCTGGACCCACTCGACATCGAGATCACGCGCTTCAGACTCCCGGCCGAACTCGCGACGGAGCAAGTGCTTGCCAAGCTGCGCGCCGCCGATCCCGACGGCGCCTTTGACTACGAACACATCTACGACCCCGCCGGCCGGTCCGCCACCGGAGCCTCGCAAGCATCGCTACCGCACCTCGCGCGCAGCGACACCATGATCGGGATGATCGACGCGGGCGTGGATCGCGACCACCCGGCGCTGGCGAACGCCGACATCGTCGTGAAAGCGACGACCGAAGCGCGCGGCGCATCGCGCGCAACCGCGCACGGCACCGCCGTTGCCTCGCTGCTGGTCGGCGACGACCGGACATTCCAAGGCGCGCTCCCCGGCGCCACGCTCTACGCCGCCGACGCATTCGCCGGCTCGCCGACGGGAGGGTCCGCCGCCGACATCGCCCGCGCGATAGCCTGGCTCGCCGGCAAGGATGTGCCCGTCATCAACATCAGCATCGCGGGCCCGAAGAACGCGCTGCTCGAAGCGGCGGTACGCAGCGCGATCGCGCGCGGTCACGTGATCGTCGCGCCCGTCGGCAACGACGGCCCGGCCGCTTCAGTCAGATATCCTGCAGCCTTCGCCGGCGTCGTTGCTGTCACCTCGGTCGATGCGCGCCGGCGCGTACAACTCGACGCCAACCGCGGTGCGGCCACCGCGTTTGCGGCCCACGGTGTCAACGTTCGCGCGGCGAATCTGTCGGGCGCCTACGGACCGGTCACGGGCACGTCGTTCGCAAGCCCGCTCGTCGCCGCGCGCTTCGCCGAATTGTTGGCGCGCCCGGATAAGGACACTGCAGCACTCGTACGCTCTGCATTGGTTGCGGAAGTGGGCTCGAGCAATCGCCGCGACCCGATCTTGGGCTACGGAATTTTGGTGCCGCCCGCGCAAGCCACCGCGTCGAACCCGAACCGCTAGCCGCCGCTCCACCCCGGCAGTGCGGCGGCCTGCTTCACCCACTTCGTCATCTTCGCCTCGTCGAGCGCGTCGCCTTCGTAGATGTCGATCCAGCGCGCGTCTTTGCTCTTCTCTGTTCCACCCGGCGGGATAGGTCGAAGCGACAATCCGTCGAAGAACGTCACTTTCACGTAGCGAGTGAGAACGTGGAACGACA